>CAUULH010000055.1:0-7784 GCA_963545875.1 uncultured Ethanoligenens sp. | reverse complement strand
TCCGCGCAGAGCGTGATAAAAGTATCCGCGCTCTGCCTGAAAAGATGGCTGAGGATCTGCTTCTGCGGGCCGGTAAACCCCTTGAAAGCATCGACAACGACCGTTTTCCCCGCAAAAAACGGGCAGGTCTCGAGCTGTTCCGCGAGACGGGAAAGATCGTCCAGCTCATCTGAGAACTGGCTGGCACAGAGGGCATCGTAGGTGCGAAGCAGGAGCGAAAGGTCGGAAAGTTTTGCTGAAAGCGCTGTATCGTCGGCTTTTCCAGCC
Organism: uncultured Ethanoligenens sp.; assembly: GCA_963545875.1. Classification (GTDB taxonomy): domain Bacteria; phylum Bacillota; class Clostridia; order Oscillospirales; family Ethanoligenentaceae; genus Ethanoligenens. The sequence continues at coordinate 7,517 of CAUULH010000055.1, read as the reverse complement.
GCCTCTTTCAGGATATCCGCGTCCGCGCCGTACTGCTTGAGTTCCGCCACCGTATCCACCATGGCTTTGGCAAAAGCCGGGGTTTTCGCCTGCCTTTTGTAGACTGTGAGAAGATCGGCCACCTGCAAAGAAGCGGCGCGCATCAACAGCACGCGCCCGCAGTCGTCCACCGTGCGCTTCGCTTTCCCGCCGCAGAGCGCGGCAATGCGCTGGGCCATGCGCGAAAAACTCAGCACTTCCACATGCAGCGAAACGGAAGGTCCGGCGAGCAGCAGCAAGGCGCGTTCCATTTCAAAGGTGAACTGCTCCGGTGCCACAAGCACGAGATCTTTTCCCGCTTTGGCCGCTTCCGCCGCTTTTTTCAGGGCAAAATGCGTTTTACCGCTCCCCGCGCGTCCAAGAACAATACGCAGCATCGCAAAACCTCCCGCCTAACAAAAATACGCACACCGGAGACCGGTATGCGTACCTTTTTACTTAGCAAACGACGATGAAAGCGCGTTTCAAACGCCTTTATTCCTTATCGTCCTCGGATTCAAGGGATTCAGGCGCTTCGGTCTCTTCCGGCTCGGAAGAGACCGGCGCATCCTCGTCTGTCATGGGAACATCGTCCGGACCGACTTCACGCATCGAAAGGCTGATACGCTTGCGCGCGTCTTCGACGTCGATGATCTTCACGTAGACTTCTTGGCCCATTTCGAGCTCATCCTGCGGCTTGGCCACATGATGATCGGCGATCTGGGAGATATGGATAAGACCGTCCACGCCCGGAATGATCTGCGCGAAAGCGCCGAAAGTCATAAAGTTGACGATCTTGGCTTTTACGACATCGCCCACCTGATATTTGCGGACGAAGACATTCCACGGATTCTCGCCCTTGTCGGCGTAAGTGAGGGAAACCTTTTTCGTCTCCGGATTGAGATCCTTGATGATGACGTTGACGGTATCGCCTACATTAACGACCTCGGAAGGATGACGGATACGCGTCCAGGAAAGCTCGGAGACATGAATCATGCCGTCCACGCCGCCCAGATCAACGAACGCGCCGTACGAGGTGAGGGATTTGACCTTGCCGGTATACTTCTTGCCGATCTCGGCTTCTTCCCAGAACTTTTCGGCCAGTTTCTTGCGCTCCTCGCGCAGAACAGCACGGATAGATCCTACCGCGCGCTTACGGCCGGTGTTGATCTCGATGATCTTCATATCGACCGTCTTATGGAGCAGCGTAGAAAGATCGCCGCTGCGGGGAATGCCGGACTGCGAAGCCGGGATAAAGACTTTGACGCCTTTCACCGAGGCAAGCAGCCCGCCTTTGATGACTTCGATGACGGTGCCCTGCACGACTTTGTCCTGCTCGGAAGCATCAACGATCTCATCCCAGTTTTTGAGGGCATCGACACGGCGCTTGGAGAGCATGACCGTTCCATCCTGATCGTTGACGCGCAGTACCACGAGCTCTATTTCATCGCCGACCTTCACGATGTCTTCGGGCTTGACGGTGGAATCATCCGTCAGTTCCTGAAGCGGAACGTAACCGGCGTGCTTTGTACCCAAATCCACCTGCACTTCATTCGGCGAAAGGCCCACGACCACGCCGCGGACCCTGTCGTCTACGTTCAGAGTCTTGAACGATTTCTCAAGGGCGGCCGCAAAATCGATATCCTCCGGCTCCTCGTCGTCCTTGATCTCGTTGCTGTCTGTGTTTTCAAGTTCTGTCATAGCGTTTAGAACCTCCTTTATTATGCAAGCCGGAGTCGAAGCTCCTGCTGTGACACCAACCTGATCGGCTTCCGCGAAAACACCGTGCGGCAAATCTACGGCGCCTTCCACCCAAAAAGTGGGGCAATGCGCCGCACAAAGTGCATAGAGTTTCGCGGTATTGGAACTTTCCCGTCCGCCGACAACGACCATCTTGTCCGCCTGCGACGCGAGTTTTTCCGCTTCCCGCCGCCTTATTGATGTTGCACTACATATTGTATCAAAAATAATTTGATTTGTATATACCCTTTTGATAAAATCGCAACAATTTACCCACTCTTTGGCGTGGAAAGTGGTTTGAGCCACCACCGTGACCGGGGAATCCGCGATTTTCGGGTCATTTTCCGTGATCTTTTTGAGCTCTTCGAGCGTTTTGAACGCGAACGAGCGCCCGCAGTGGCCCCGTATCCCGATGACTTCAGGATGATCCGGGTCGCCTGCGATCAAAACCGTGCGGCCGCTTTCCGACGCCTCTCCCACGAGGCGGTGGATCTTGGCGACGAACGGGCAGGTGGCGTCCACCACTTCGAGATGACGCTCGGCGGCCGCCTTATAGACGGCGCGCGGCACACCGTGGCTGCGGATGACCAGCACGTCCCCTTCCGGCACTTCAGCCGGAGAATCGACCACCCGCACGCCGCGAGCCTCGAGCGAAGCCACGAAGCGGGGATTATGGATGAGCGGGCCGAGCGTGCAGACTTTCCGGCCTTCCGCCAAGAGGTTTTCGACCAAATCCACGGCTCGTTTTACGCCAAAGCAGAAACCAGCCGACGGCGTCAGGGTGACGGTCATAAACGGTTCTCCTCGAGCATCCTGAGCATCGTTTCCCGGAGATTTTTGCAGGAAGTCCGTATCGTCTCAGGCTTAGTGCCCTCCATGCCGAACGCCGACACGGGCTGCGGCCGGCCGAACACGATGCGGAGCCGGCGAAAAGGCCAGATCCCTTTTCCCCACACGATAACCGTGGGCAGGACAGGCACATTTGCCTGATAAGCGATGCGCAGCACGCCTGAGTGGAATGGCAGCAGGCCGCTTTTTTTGCGGTTTCGGTGGCCCTCCGGGAACATGCCGAGCACTTTTTTCCTTTTCAAGATACGCGCCGCCATACGCATGGCGCGCAGATCGCCCGCGCCGCGCCGGACGGGGAACGCCCCGAGTTTTACGATGAGCGGCGCTAAAAGCGGCACGCGGAAAAGCTCTTCTTTGGCCATGTAATGAAGCTGTTTCGGGCAGGCGGAAGCTAAGATCACCGGGTCGATATTGGAGCAGTGGTTCGAGCAGAGGACCATCGACCCGTCCGGCACATTCTCCCTGCCTTTTACCTGCACACGCCCTACGGCCAGGATCACCGGCGCGGCAAAGCGGTGCGCGAATCCATAAAGCGTCATGCCCGTTTTCCCCTCGCATTTTCGGCAACGGCATACAGACGTTCGAGCGAGGCGGCCAGATCGTCGTGTGTCGTATCCACGACGACGGCGTCATCCGCCACGCGGAGCGGAGCGACCGCACGGCTGCTGTCCTGCTCGTCCCGCGTTTTGACGTCCTCGAGCACCTGCTCATAAGTGAGATTCCCGCCCTTCTGCTGAAGCTCCAGGTGCCTTCTGTGCGCGCGGGCCTCGGGCGAGGCGGTGAGGAAGATCTTGAGCTCCGCATGCGGCAGCACGACGGTGCCGATATCACGGCCGTCCATCACGACATCGTTTTCTTTCGCCAGATCTTTCTGCAGATCGAGCAGGAACGCGCGGACCGCCGGTATGGCGGAGACCTGCGACGAGGCCCGCGAGATCTCCGGCGCGCGGATGGCCGCGGTGACGTCTTCGCCGCAGAGAAATACCCGCTGGCCTTCGGAAGAACATCTCAGTTCAAGATGGATATCCGGGAGCAGAGCGGTCACGCCGGGCACATCGTCCGGCGTGGCGCCGTGCCGCACGGCAAAGAGCCCCACCGCGCGGTATAACGCCCCGGTATCCACATAGACAAATCCCAGCCGCTTTGCCAGCATGCGGGAAAGCGTGCTCTTGCCGGCGCCGGCCGGTCCGTCGATGGCGATATTCAACTGCTTGACCTCCTGTCGGCGCGGTCTAGCCCGGCCGTTTCATGCGATTTATACGGAAATCCCGGCGGCATGGCCGGTGGCAAAGGCGATCTGCAGATTATACCCGCCCGTGTGGGCATCCACATCGAGGAGCTCCCCGGCGAGATAAAGACCGGGCAGCTTTTTCGACGCCATGGTCTTCGGGTCCACTTCCCGCACGCTCACGCCGCCGGAAGTGACGATGGCTTCCTCGATAGGGCGGAAAGCTTTTACCGTCAGCGGGAGCGCTTTGACGACGCCGCCGAGCGCCTGCCTTTCGGCGCGCGTCGTCTGTGCCGCCTGCTTGGTTCCCGCAAGATGGGCGAGCGACAGGCAGACGGGAATGAGCCGCATGGGCATCAGCGCGCGCAGGACATGCGAAAGATGCTGCGCGGGGTTGGCGTCAAAGTCGCGCTGGAGACGGGCATCCAGCTTTTCGGGCGAAAGGCCGGGCTTGAGGTCGATACGGAGCAAGGCGCCGCGCGGCTTGCGCAGATGCGAGCTCGCTGAAAGCACGAGCGGGCCGGAAACGCCGAAATGCGTGAAAAGCATCTCGCCGAGCTCTTCAAAAACAGGCTTGCCGTTCGCCGCGAAAGCGGAAAGCGTCACATTGCGGAGCGAAAGCCCCATCAGGCGCGTCGGCCAGTCCTCTTCCGTCTCCATCGGCACCAGAGAAGGCACGGGCGGCACGATGCGATGCCCCGCTTCCGCCGCCAGACGGTAGCCGTCGCCCGTTGAGCCGGTGGCCGGATACGACGCGCCGCCGGTGCAGAGGATGACGGCATCCGCCGCGAGCTCTTCCCCGCTTTCCAGGCAGACGCCTCGGCAGACGCCGTCTTTTATCCGCAGATGGCTGACCCTCCCGATCTTTCGCTTGGCTTTCGCCGAAAAAGCGGCCATAGCGGCCACGATGTCCGCGGCCCTGTCGGAGACGGGAAAAACGCGCCTGCCGCGCTCCGTTTTGAGCGGAACGCCCAGCTTTTCAAATAAGGCCATCGTATCCGCGGGTAGAAAACGGGACAGGCTACTGTATAAAAAACGCGGATTGACCGGCACATTGGCCAGAAACGCGTCCAGGCCGCAGTTGTTGGTGACGTTGCAGCGCCCTTTGCCGGTGATCATCAGCTTGCGGCCCGGCTTCGCGTTCCGTTCCACCAGCGTCACCTCATGACGCTCCGCGGCAAGACCCGCGGCCATCATGCCGGCCGCGCCGGCGCCCACCACGATGATATGTGCCATTATTTTTCCGCTCCCGGTTTTTCGTAAACGCCGTATTCGTCCCAGATATGTTCAAGTTCCGCAAACGTATTGTAGACTTCGTTCTGGCGCTTCATGCCCACGGCGACGATGAGCGCGTTGATGAGCGAGAGCGGCGCGACCAGCGAATCGACGAAAGACGCCATGTCGCTCCGCGCAAGCAGGCTGTAGTTGGAATAGCGGTACAGCGGAGAAAGATTGCTGTCCGTGATGGAGATGACGGTCGCCCCGCGGGAGGAGGCGTATTTCATGGCCTTGACGGTGCGCGTGGAATAGCGCGGAAAGCTGATGCCGATCACCGCGTCCTGCGGGCCGACCCGTAGGATCTGCTCAAAAAGCTCGCTGTCGCTCGCCGTATGGATGAGCGACACGTTGTCGAGGATCAGATTGAAATAAAACCCGATGAAACTCGCCAGCGCCGCTGAACTGCGCACGCCGAAGATATACACCTTCCGCGCTTTGACGATGGAATCGACGGCGTGATTGAAATCGTCGCGCGAGACTTCCGAAAGCGTCTTGCGGATCTTCTCGATATCGGAATTGAATACTTTTTCCAGAATATCGCCGTCGCCCAGCACGTCCGTCGTGACCTCGATGCGCTGTACGGAGGTCAGCTTGCTGCGGATCATCTCCTGCAAAGCCTTCTGGAGCTGCGGATATCCTTCATAGCCGAGCTCGGATGCGAACCGCACCACGGTGGACTCGCTGACGCCGACGATATTGCCGAGCTTGGAAGCCGTCATGAAAGCGGCCTTGTCGTAATGCTCTATGATATAGCGTGCAATGTATTTCTGCCCCTTGGAAAAGGTGGGGAACATGGTCTGTATCTGACTCAAAAGATCACGGCTCATCTTCAAAACCCCTTTTCCTTAATCTTATCCGCCGGAATGCAAAAAATCAAGAGGATGACATAATAAAATCAAAAATATCTCTTTTAAACGGCATTCCTGCATTTTTTACGAAAAAGAACCGGATATATCCCGGCAGACAGCAATATATCCAGAAACGATGATGCAGATTATGCAAAAATGCCTTTCAGAATGTGACCGAACGATACGGAACACCGTCCAGATCTTTTACCGTAAAAGTCTCTCCGTCCAGCACGCCGTAGCTATGCGGCGTGTTCTCTTTCGGCAGGGAGATCGAGCCCGGATTCAAGATAAAGATCTCGCCGTGCTTTTCCGCTTTGGGGATATGCGTGTGCCCGTAGCAGAACACATCGCCCGGCGCAAGCGGCGGAAGGTTCTCCTCGCCGTAAAGGTGGCCGTGTGTCAGGAAAAAACGGCGCCCGTTCTCACGCAGCCAGGAATAGGAGGCCATCATCGGGTAATGGATCACCATGGCGTCCACTTCGCTGTCGCAGTTGCCGCGCACGGCGATGATCTCAGAGGCATGGGCGTTGAGCATCGCGGTGACTTCTTTCGGCGCGTAGTCCCTAGGCAGCGGGTTGCGCGCGCCGTGATAGAGTGCATCGCCTAACAGAACGATGCCGCCCGCCTTTTCCCGCTTATAGGCTTCGAACGCCTTTTTGAGATAATAGGCCGAGCCGTGGATATCGGAGAGAAAAAAGAGTTTCATTTTCCATTTTCCTTTCTTTTACGAATGGGCCAAAAGCAGATAACCGTCCGCCCGCGCCAGCACTTTCGTATTCGGCGTTTCACCTTCCGTATAGGCCGATTCGTCCACGACGGCCACACTGTTCCGGTTTTTGACAAACCCGGCCAGGCCGCCGTCCTGACACCGGAGATCCGCGTAAGCCTCGCCGACGTAGACTTCCGCCTGACCCCAGTGGCTGTCGTCTTTCGTGTGGACGATATAAGCGGTGCGCCCGCGGGCAAGCTTTGCGACCGGCCCGCGCAGAAAGACCTGAGCGGGCGAAACCGTCGTGCAGAGAATATCATACCCGGTGGTATAGCCGTTCGTAACGACCACGGCGGCGACGACGGCGGCCAACAGCCAGGAAACGGCTTTGGCCGGCCGTGTGCGCGCCCGCCGCCAAAAGCGGCCGCACGCGATTCCGAGGACCATACAGATCGGCACGACCGTCGGCAGGATGTACCAGCTGTACTTGGTGCGGGCCGCGGTATAAAGCGCGAACGGCAGCGCGATCCACAGAAAATAGAGAAACGCCGCTTCGGTTTCCGGCGCGCCTGTTTTCCAGCGCAAACGTTTCCGAATGAGCAGAACGATAAAACAAACGAGCACGGCGGCCGCCAGCAGGCCAAGCGTGTTGGCGGTAAAAATTTCCTCAAAATAATAGAGCACGCCGCCGCCATGCCCTTCCAGTGGCTCGGAAGAGCGTGCCAAGAGATCGCGGTCCACCATGTGGACGAAAAAGCGCGTGCCGTCCGCATGGAAACGGAACGCCGCCCAAACGGCGATCGGCCCGAAAGCCGAAAGCAGAGTGCCCGCCCAGATCTTCCCGCCC
>CAUULH010000054.1:0-7785 GCA_963545875.1 uncultured Ethanoligenens sp. | reverse complement strand
ATCTGCGTGAGCATGTTCGGCACGTTCTTATGTACGATGGTCACGCGGGAGCCGGCGGGCGGCGGCATCTCCACCCGCGGAAAATTCACCGAGTTGCGGATGACGCCGGTCTGGAGGAAAGCCATCAGCTCGTTCGCGGCCATCACCGCGCAGCTGTCCTGCGATTCCGGCGTGGCTGCGCCCAAGCACGGGAGAGAAAGCACGCCCGGCGCGCCGATCAGCTCGCTTTCCGGAAAATCCGTGACATACGAGGCCACCTGCCCGGCGCTTAACGCTTCGAGGAGGTCGGCCGTTACCGCCAGTTCACCGCAGGCAAAATTGAAAAGCCGCACGCCGCGTTTCATGGCGGCGAGCGAAGAAGCGTTGATGAGGCCGCGCGTCTCCGAGGTGAGCGGCACATGGAACGTGATGTAATCGCAGTTCTCATAGAGGAAACTCAGCGTCGCCGCGTGGTGGATGGACCGCGAGATGCTCCAGGCCGATTCGACCGAAAGATAGGGGTCGTAGCCGTAGACGTCCATGCCCAGCGCCTGCGCGGTGTTGGCCACGCGGATGCCCACGGTGCCGAGACCGATGACGCCGAGTTTTTTGCCCGCGATCTCCGGCCCGGCGAACGGCTTCTTCCCGTTTTCGATGAGCGCGGCGAGAGCGTCTCCCTGCCCTTTCAGCGTCTTCACCCACGCCACTGCGTCAAACACATGGCGGGAAGCCAGAATAAAGGAGGCGATGGTCAGCTCTTTCACGGCGTTGGCGTTCGCGCCCGGCGTGTGAAAGACCACGATGCCCGCTTCGTTGCAGCGGCCGAGCGGGATGTGTTCCACCTTGGCCCCCGCGCAGGCGATGGCTTTGAGCGACGGCGGAAAAGAAAGAGCCGAAAGCGGCGCGGCGCGCACCAGAAACGCGTCCGGCTCCGCGATCTCGTTTCCATAGCGAAATTCTCCGGGCCGGAAACGGGCAAGGCCCGCCGGGGAGATCTTGTTTATCGTCCTGATTGAAAACATCGGCTCGAACCTCTTTCCGGCTGGTTGGAATGGAACGAAAAAAAGAAAAATCCTTATCCTTTTCATTATAGCGGATGGAGCCGGTTAGTCAATACGGCGGCGGGATTCTCCCGCGCGGCTTGACAAAGCGGGGCGTAAAAACCTATACTGAGATCGATTTTGAAAAAGGGGGCTTTTCCATGCGGCATGCGCTCACGATCGCGGGCTCAGATTCCAGCGGCGGGGCGGGCATCCAGGCCGACCTCAAGACGTTCGCGGCGTTCGGCGTGTACGGCATGAGCGCCATAACGGCCGTGACGGCGCAGAATACCCGCGGCGTAAAAGCGGTGCGCGCGATGGACGCCGGGTTTGTCGCGGAGCAGATCGCCTGCGTCTTTGAAGATATCCGTGTGGACGCGGTGAAGATCGGGATGCTGGCGGATGCGGGCATCGTCCGCGCCGTCGCGGCTGAGCTGCGCCGCCATCCGGGCGTGCCGGTGGTGCTGGACCCGGTGATGGTCTCCACCAGCGGGCACACGCTGCTCGCGGCGGACGCCGCGGCGGCGCTCAAGAGCGAATTGCTGCCGCTGGCGGACGTGATAACGCCCAACCTGCCCGAAGCCGCCGTGCTGACCGGAAAAAAGGCACAGACCGCGGACGATATGCGGAAAGCGGCGGAGACGCTTATCCGGATGGGCGCGAAAGCGGCCGTCGTCAAGGGCGGGCATCTGCCGGGCGACGCGGCGGACATAGCTTTTGACGGGAAGACGTTCCGAACGTTCTCCGTTCCCCGCCTGGATACGCCGAACACGCACGGAACGGGCTGCACCTATTCTTCCGCCGTGGCCGCGCTGATGGCGGAAGGGCATCCTTTTCTCGAGGCGGCGGGCGGCGCCAAGCGGTATCTCACCGGCGCCATCGCGCACGCGGAACCGCTTGGGCACGGCCACGGGCCGGTGGCTCACTTTTATGCGGGCACGGCGGCCGAAAAAGCGGTGCTGGAGGTGAGACCATGCAGCGGGTAAACTATCAGAAAGAGATGGACAAGAAACTCGCGGCGCTTGCGGCCGAAGGCCGGACGCCGACGCTTTTGCTCCACAGCTGCTGTGCGCCGTGCAGCAGTTATGTGCTCGAATATCTCGCGCCGCATTTCCGCATCACGGTCTATTACGACAATCCCAATATCTCGCCGCGGGCGGAATATGAGAAGCGCGTGGCCGAGCAGAAACGTCTCATTTCCGAAATGCCGGTGCCGAATCCCGTGAGCTTCATGGAAGCGCCGTATGAACCGGAGCGCTTTTATGAAGCGGCGAAAGGGCTCGAACGCGAGCCGGAAGGCGGCGCGCGGTGTCTTGCCTGCTTTCGCCTGCGGCTTTCGGATACCGCGCGGGCGGCCAAAGCGGGCGGCTTCGAATTTTTTACCACGACCCTCTCGGTCAGCCCGCATAAAAACGCCGAAGCGTTAGCGAAGATCGGCGCGGCATGTGCGCAGGCGTACGGCGTGCCGTATCTCGCGGGCGATTTCAAAAAGCGGGACGGCTATCTGCGTTCCATCCGTCTCTCGGCGAAATACGGGCTTTACCGGCAGGATTTCTGCGGCTGTATCTATTCCGTGCGAAAAAAAGAGAGCTGACCTTCCGCCCAAGCGGGGAAAGGCCGGCTCTTTTTTGCGCGTTTCTGCTGTCTCAGTGCATCATATACTGTGCGTTCTGTACCAGGTCGCCTACGGCATGGAGCGCCTTGTTGGCGTTCCGCCGCAGATCGTGACGTTTGCGGTTGTTCATAGGCCATCCGGCGATCATGCCCACGGCCGCGCCCGTAATAACGCCCGCGATGATGCCCTTTGTGACGTTGGACATGGAATTCTGCATATCTCTGCATCCTTTCCCGCCGTATCCGGCGCTGTGAAAATTCATTTCCCGCGCGGACGGGTGCGCGGGCGATATCAAAACGAACCCGGTCGCTTTGGTATCGTTCATAGTTTTTCCAGAACCGGCGAAAAAATGACGCCTATATTTTGGAAAAAGCACGGCGGCAAAGGAAAGCGCTTATTTTCCCGATGAATCGCTCGAACTCCAAGAGGCGGACGACGAGCTCGACGAAGACGGCAGATCATAGGTGCCTGTCGCGTAGAGCACATAATTGGAGATGCCCGCGGTCTTCAAAGCGGAAATGGCGGCCGTGACGCCGTCGGACGCCACCGACGAGCTCCCGCTCACCGTGCCCGCCTGAATGAACGGCACGGTCTTGCTGTATTTGGCCGAATTGGCCGTTTTGAGCCCGGCGGCCGCCGCGGAGATCGCGCCGGTGAGGTCGCTCGACGGCGAGAGCGCCGTGCCGTTCACCGTTACGCCCGTAAGGGAAGCGGGCGTGAACAGCGGGCTGACGGTATCCGCGCCGTAACTATAAGGATCCTGATCCTGCCCGAGGCTGGCGGTGCCGCTTCCTTCCGCGGCCGCCGCTGGCAGTACGATGGTCACATCACTGCCCGCCGCGTGCACTTTGGAAACGAGCGCCGTGACGAAGGTCTGGAGCGCGCTTTCTTTCGTGCCGAGGTTCGAGCCGTAATAAGTGTGGCTCTGCTGGCCGTCCGGGAACTGCACGTTGCCGATATAGACGGTCTTGAAGCCCGCCGCGGCGATCTCGGAAGCAAGGTCGTCCAGATACTGTGTGGCTGTGGAAGAATAGGGGTTCAGCCAGCGGTCATTGCTTTCATCCAGCCAGTTCATCGTGGTGCTGCCGCTGTATTTCACACCCGCGGTGCTCATCAGCGTAGGCGCGAGCGGGTCTTTGAAGCAGCTGATATAAGCGGCCGGCGTCATGCCGGCGGTTTTGATATCCGCGGCGATCTCGGAGGCGGAGAGCGCGCCGGAAGCGACAAGGCTTGTGTACGTTTTGGCCTCGGTCGAGGTCGAAGCATAATGGAGCACGCCGTCGTCGCTCTTGAGCTCGGCGATGGCGGTGGTCACGCCCGCGTTTTTAGCGGAGGCGAGCGTCTGGCTGATGCCGGAAGCCGTGAGACTCGACCCGCTCAAATAAATGGCGTGTACGGCCGAAGACGAAGACACGGAGGAAGACACGGAGGAAGACGATGAGGAAGAAGTCGTCTTGGCTTTTGACGAAGCGTGGGATGCGGCGTGTGAAACGACGCTGCTCGCCGTTTTCGGGCCCTCTGTCATCACCTTCTGGAGCGGCAGATAGATGTTCCATCCGATAAAAATGAGCGCGGCGGCGGCCACGACGAGCAGAATGGCCATGAAAGGCCCGCCGCGGCTGCGTTTATACCGGCCTGGGCTGAATTGATAGTGTTTGATCCTTCTCGACAATTTTATACACCTCGTCTGAAACAGACGCCGCCGGGCGTCTCTGTCGTTCAAAAATAGCTTATGGCGCATGGATAACGAAAAAAAGGCACTTTTTTTGTTCTTGGCGGGATCTCCCTGCCCTGCCATCCTGTATTCACCACTTGCACAATGTCTTGCCGCCAAATTATAATGGAGAGTAGCAAAGCAAAAGATGTGGAAAAGGACGGCTTACCTGTCCGAATCTGCCGCATGGGAGGCGATCTTGCCTGCATGAATATTGAAAAGCTGTCGCCTGACAAGCTGCGCGTCACACTTGAAAGCGCGGAGCTCGACCGATATGACCTTGATTATATCTCGATCAGCAACGAAAGCCCGGGTACCAGACGGATGCTCAAAGACATCCTCGTCGCGGCGCTTTCTTCCGTGGGCTTTTCCGCCAAAGGGAGCCGCCTGCTGGTCGAGGTGCTGCCCGGCAAAAACGAAGGATGCGTGCTGTATGTGACAAAATTGAATGCCGAGCCCGCCCGCCGCGGAACATCGGAGACACCGCCGCGCCGCGCCGCGGCAAAAGGCTATCTGCTCGCCTGCGATACGCTCGAGGATATCATCGGGGCCACGGGACGCTTTGCTTCCTATCCCGATATCCCGCTGCGCCGCAGTTCGCTTTACGAGATGAACGGGCGGTATCTGCTGCTCTTTTTCCCCGTTCGTTTCGGCATGAGCGGCGGGCGGTTCAACGCGCTCTTGGCCGAGATCTCCGAATATGGAAAGACCGGCGAGGCCGGGCCGCTGCGCGAAGCCGTGATGGCTGAGCATGGAAAGCTCATTCAGAAAGAACGCGCCGTGGAACAGTTCATCCGTTATTTTCAGTAAGGACCTAATTTCCGCCCTGCGCAGTATTTTTTCTGCACGGGGCTTTTTTATGCGCGTAAACCGCGGATCGCGGCCGCCATATCCGGCGCGCGAAAGACGGCGCTGCCCGAGACGAGAACGTCGGCGCCGCGGGAAACGACTTCCGCGGCGTTTCCCGGCGTGATGCCGCCGTCTGTCTCGATGCGGACGGAAAGCCCGCGCCGGTCACATTCCCGCCGGAGCGCGCTCACTTTTTCAAGCGTTTGAGGGATGAGCTTCTGCCCGCCGAAGCCTGGCTCCACCGTCATCACGAGCACCATGGCGAGCCGGTCCAGATACGGAAAGAGCGTTTCGGCCGGCGTGGCGGGTTTGACGGAGAGTGCCGCGTCCACGCCCGCCTCATGCAGGCGGGAGAGGAAGGCTTCCGGTTTCGGGCAGGCTTCGATGTGTGCCGTCACACTGTTTGCGCCGGCTTTAAGGAAAGCGTCCAGAAGCGAGAGCGGGTCGTCCATCATCAGATGGACGTCGAACGGGAGCGCCGTGCAGGCCCGCATCGCGCGCACGACCGGCGGCCCGAACGTGAGGTTGGGGACGAAATGGCCGTCCATCACGTCGATATGCACCCAATCGGCTCCGGCGGTCTCAAGATGCCGGAGTTCCTCGCCCAGGCGGGAGAAATCGGCGGAAAGAACGGACGGCGCGATTTTGACCATCATTTTCTCATTCCTTTAAAAGGCGGATCGCCGGAAAATACCGGAGAAAATCCCGAAAAATTTTCTCCCGGATTCATTCTAACCCACTCCGGTGCAAAGGTCAACCGGTTTTCGCCCGGGAATCCGGCGAAGGGGAAAAAAGAGCGCGCTTCCGGCGGAAGGAGCCTGTGCCGCGGGGCGGACGCGGGGCATAAACTGACAGAAGGGTGGCGGGAAAACCCGTGGGCAGGTCGTTCCGGCGGCATTTTTGCCCCCGCGCGGCCGGAACAGGCTCCCCGGCGAGCAGCCCGCCCACTTTAGCCATAGAAAGCGCAGGGGCCGTCCGGTAAACCGGGCGGCCCCTGCGCTTTTGAAACCGGATCAGAGCTGGCTGACGACGTCCGCCAGCTTGGGCAGCTCGTCGGGAATGGCGATGTGCTGCGGGCATTTGGAGAGGCAGACGCCGCAGCGGACGCAGGCGTCGTATTTGCCGTCTACAAAGGCCCAGCGGTGCTTCTGCCCGGGCGCGGGCCCGAAGCGGAGAAAATTGTTATAGAACGCGAAATTGCCGGGGATATCCACGCCCGCCGGGCAGGGCATGCAGTACCGGCAGGCCGTGCAGGGGATGCCGGGGATCTCTTCAAGGATGCGGACGACGTTTTCCACCGCCTGATCTTCTTTTGGGGAAAGCGGCGTGAAAGCGGAGAACGTGGCCAGGTTGTCTTTCACCTGCTCCGGGTCCGACATGCCGCTCAGGATGACGTTTACGCCCGGATGCGAGCCCGCCCAGCGCAGGGCCCACGAAGCCGTGCTGCGTTCGGGCGACGTCTTTTGAAAGACGGCTTTCGCCTTTTCGGGCAGAGAGGCCAAGTCGCCGCCGCGCACGGGTTCCATCACCACGGTGAAGAGTTTCCGCTCCTCGAGCATGGCGTAGAGCTCGCCCGCCCGCTGGTCTTTGTCGTCGAGATAATTATACTGGATCTGCGCGAAATCCCAGTCGTAGGCGTCTAAAATCTCGCGGAAGAGCGCCGGCGTATCGTGGAAAGAAAAGCCGATGTGCCGGATCTTGCCTTCCGCGCGCTTTTTTTCGGCAAAGCGCAGCATGTCGAGCTGCTTCACCTTTGCCCAGTTTTCCTGCGTCATCGAATGCATCAGGTAAAAATCGATATAGGGCGTGCCGAGACGCGCGAGCTGCGTCTCAAAGATGCGCTCGAGGTCGTCCTGCGTCTTTGGCAGCCAGACCGGCATCTTATCCGCCAGAAAATACGTTTCGCGCGGATAGCGGCGCACGGCTTTTCCCAGCGCCCCTTCCGATTTCTGGTCGTGATAAGGGTAGGCTGTGTCGAAATAGTTCACGCCCGCCCGAAAGGCTTCGTCGATCATTTTTTCCGTTTCGGCCTGATCGATGCCGCCGTCTTTTTGCGGCAGGCGCATACAGCCGAAGCCCAGCAATGAGGTCTTTATCCCCCATTTTTTAGCCGTGCGCATTTCCATAAAAAATCCTCCGCTTTCGTCGGGAACAATGCTTAAAATCAAGGGTATTGTACCGCCAAAGCGCGCAAAAAACAACGGGCAGGATAAAGAAAGAGGGAAAAACGCAAAAAAGGCCGGGAAAAAGGCGCAAAATATGGTACAATACAGAAAGTATGTCCTGTGTGCAGGCGCGCGCACCTTTGCATCCATCCATACGTTCAGCAGAAAAGATCGGCGCGCAGGTTTTGGAAGGAAGACGAGAAAAATGACCGTTCAGGATGTCTACGATGTGCTGGTGGCCGGCAGCGGAGCGGCCGGCCTTCATGCGGCGCTGACGATGGACCCGCATCTTTCGGTGCTGGTGCTTTGCAAAGACGCGCCCGATATCTGCAGTAGCGCCTACGCGCAGGGCGGCGTGGCCGCCGTGCTCGATCCGGCGGACGACAGCGAAAAGCTGCATTTTGAGGATACGATGATCGCGGG
>CAUULH010000053.1:0-7900 GCA_963545875.1 uncultured Ethanoligenens sp. | reverse complement strand
CCGAGGCCGGAAACGGAGCTTCTTGTAGAGAAAGCCGCTTCTTTTCTGCAAAAAAAAGAGTCTTCTGCGCGCCTGCTTGAGCTCTGTGCCGGGAGCGGCTGCGCGGCGATCTCCGCCGCGCGAGAAACGGGCTGTCAGGCGGATTGCCTTGACATCTCGCCCGAGGCGCTTGGCTATCTTGAACGGAATATCGCGCGCCACGGCGTGAAAGCCCGCGTGCGCGCCATAAAGGGAGATATAAAGAAAACGCCGGAGCGCCGTCTTTTCGGCGCTTATGACGTTCTGCTCTGCAATCCGCCGTATATCCGTACGAGCGATCTGCCGGACCTTCAGGAAGAAGTGCGGCAGGAACCGGCGCTGGCACTCGACGGCGGGGCGGACGGCTTGGCTTTTTACCGCGCGCTCCGCGCGTGGCTGCCGGTGCTGAAACCGGGCGGTCTGCTCGCCTGTGAGGTGGGTTTTGACGAGGCGGAAGCGGTCAGCGGCCTGCTTACGGGCGCTGGCCTTAAAAAAGCAGAGATCACAAAAGACGATGCCGGGCTCGACCGCGTGGTGTCGGGCCTTTTCGGCGGATAAACGGAGGAAACGAACAAATGGACGGTTTTCAGATCGATGAGCGCATCGAGCGCGCGGCGGAAGCGGCGCGCGGCACCTGTGCGCCCGCTTTTGCCCGAATCGAAGCTATGGCGGTGAAGAACACCCGCAAGGTGATGGCCGCTTTTGCCGCCAACCGCGTGAGCGAATCGCATTTCGCGCCGTCCACGGGCTACGGGTACGGCGACCGGGGGCGGGATACGCTCGACCGCGTCTTTGCGCAGGCATTCGGCGCGGAGGACGCGCTGGTGCGCCATCAATTCGTTTCTGGCACGCATACGATCTCCACGGCGCTCTTCGCCGTGCTCCGTCCGGGCGACGTGATGCTCTGCTGTTCGGGCCTGCCGTATGATACGTTGCACGGGGTCATCGGCCTTTCCGGTTCCGGGCAGGGCTCGCTGAAAGACTACGGCGTGCGCTATGAACAGATCGATCTGCTGCCGGACGGCTCCGTCAATCTGCCCACCGTGAAAAAGCGCCTGCGCGAGAGCCCGGTAAAAGTCGCTTATCTCCAGCGCTCGCGCGGATACAGCCTGCGGCCGTCGTTTTCCGTGGCGGCCGTGGAAGCGTTCTGCAAAGCGGTCAAGCGCGTTTCGCCCGATACGCTCACCGTGATCGACAACTGCTACGGCGAGTTCGTGGAAGACCGCGAGCCAACGCAGGCGGGCGCCGATCTGATGATGGGCTCGCTCATCAAGAATCCCGGCGGCGGCATCGCAAAGACCGGCGGCTATATCGCCGGGCGGCACGATCTGGTGGAGCTGGCCGGCTATCGGCTCACGGCGCCCGGCGTGGGGCGCGATGTCGGCGCTTCGCTTGGCCACACGCGGGAGATGTACGAGGGTTTTTTCTTCGCGCCGCACGTCACGGGCGAAGCGCTCAAGACGGCCGTTTTCGCCGCGGCGCTGTTCGAAAGGCTCGGCTTTGCCGCCACGCCGTCGTGGGACGCGCCCCGGGCCGATATCATCGAAACGGTCGAGCTCGGCAGCGAGGGCGCGCTCAAAGCCTACTGCGTGGGCATCCAGAAAGGGTCGCCGGTGGATTCGTTCGTCACGCCGGAGCCGTGGGACATGCCGGGCTACGACGATCCGGTCATCATGGCGGCCGGCACGTTCACGCTGGGTGCTTCCATCGAGCTTTCCGCCGACGCGCCCCTCCGCCCGCCGTACGCGGTGTGGATGCAGGGCGGCCTTACGTTCGAGAGCGGGATGCTCGGCGTCGAGTGCGCCGCGCAGGCGCTGCTCGAAGGCGGATTTTTAAAAGAGAATGTGTAATTGCTTTTGAAGAAAAAAGACGATATAATGAAAAGAAAGAGACGGCTTTGAAAAGGGCGTTCTGCCCGGTGCCGCAAAGGGCGGGCAGACAGGTATCGGCCCGCTCGGCCGTTTTATAGGAGGACGCGGAATGGATAAAAAAAAGATGCCGCCCATGACAGTTCCCGCCAATGAGGAAGAAAAGAAAAAGGCCCTGCAAACGGCTCTTGCCAATATCGAGAAACAGTTCGGCAAAGGCGCGGTGATGCGTCTCGGGCAGAACACGGCGATGAATGTCGCCTCCATTTCCACCGGCTCCATCTCGCTGGATATGGCGCTGGGCATCGGCGGCGTGCCGCGCGGGCGTATCGTCGAGATCTTCGGGCCGGAATCATCCGGCAAGACGACCGTGGCGCTCCATATCATCGCGGAGGCCCAGAAAGCGGGCGGGAGCGCCGCTTTTATCGACGCGGAGCACGCGCTCGACCCGGAGTATGCCCGCGCGCTCGGCGTGGACGTGGATTCGCTCCTCGTCTCTCAGCCGGATACCGGCGAGCAGGCGCTTGAGATCGCGGAAGCGCTGGTGCGCAGCGGCGCTATCGACGTTATCGTGGTGGATTCCGTGGCCGCGCTGGTGCCGCGCGCCGAGATCGAGGGCGATATGGGCGACAGTCATGTCGGCCTTCAGGCCAGGCTGATGTCCCAGGCCCTGCGCAAGCTGGCCGGCGCGCTTTCGAAGTTCAACTGCGCGGCCATCTTCATCAACCAGCTGCGCGAAAAAGTCGGTATCGTCTACGGCAATCCGGAAGTTACCACCGGCGGCCGGGCGCTCAAATTCTACGCGTCCGTCCGGCTCGATGTGCGCCGCAAAGAGGCCATCAAAGACGGCGACCAGATCATCGGCACGCATACGCGCGTCAAAGTGGTCAAAAACAAGGTGGCGCCGCCGTTCAAGACCGCCGAATTCGACATCATGTACGGCTCGGGCATCTCTCATGAGGGCGAGATCCTCGATCTTGCCTCGGACATGGACATCATCCATAAAGGCGGTTCGTGGTTCTCGTACGGCGACCGCCGGCTCGGGCAGGGGCGCGACAATGTGAAAGCCCTGCTCGCCAAAGATTCCGCGCTCGCGGCCGAGATCGAGAAAAAGGTGCGCGCCCGCATGAAGGGCGACGCCGAAAAGATGGAAGCGGATGGAAAAGACGGCAAGACGCCGCCTCAAAATGCCGCCAAAGCGCCTGCCCCGCCGAAAACGGGCGACGACGATCTCGACGACCTGCTGAGCCTCAAAGATGAGCCTGTTTCGCAGCAGGCGAAGAAGGGCGCGAATATCGATGTGGAGGCAGACGATATTTGAGCACGAAGATCACGGCCGTTCGTCTGCTGAAAAACGGGCGCTACGGCCTGTTTTCCGATGAGACGTTCCTGCTTTCTCTGAGCGGTTCAGCACTCGCGGACGCGGGCGTGGCGGCGGGCGACGAGCTGGACGACGGCGAGATGGCCGAACTGCGCGCCCGGATGCAGAGGGATAAAGCGCGGAACAAAGCGCTCCGCCTGCTCGAGGGGCGGGATCACGCCCGCGGCGAGCTGGTAAGAAAGATCGCCCGCACCGAGGGCGCCGAGGCGGCGGAAGAAGCGGCGGATGAAATGGCGCGCATCGGTCTGATCGACGACCGCGCGTTCGCCGAACGATTTGCCGCCGAGCTTTTCGGCCGCCGATTGTTCGGCAGGCGGCGCGTAGTGCTGGAGCTCTGCCGGCGCGGCGTCGCACGTGCGCTGGCCGAAGAAGTGGCCGGCGGGCAGGATGTTTCACCGGCGGCGAGAGCCGAACGCTTTTTGGAAAAGAAATATCCCCGTGCCGGAGAGGACGAACGCGAACGCCGGAAAGCGCTCGCGGCGCTCGACCGCGCGGGTTACGACTGGGAAACGGCGCGCGAGGCGCTGAAGATGGACTGAAACTGCGGGAAAAGACCCTGCGCTGTGGAGGAAACGATGGAAACAAGCAAGCCGATCCGTGTCGGGCTCATTTCGCTCGGCTGTCCTAAAAATCAGGTGGATGCCGAGGCGATGCTGGCTAAACTCGTCAAAGACGACTTTTCCCTCACGAACCACATGGATGAGGCGGATGTCGTCGTCATCAATACCTGCGGGTTCATTGAGGACGCCAAAAAAGAATCCATCGAGAACATCCTTGAAATGGCGAAACTCAAAAAAGAGGGCACCATCCGCGGCATCGTGGTCTCCGGGTGTCTTTCCGAGCGGTATTTCGGCGAGATGCGGCAGGAGTTCCCTGAAGTCAACTGCATTTTAAAAGTGGGCTGTGCGGGCGATATCGCCAAAGCGGTGCGCGCCGCGGCGGAAGATCGGGTGCTCGACCTATCCGGAAGGCCAGAGAGCCTGTCGGAGGGCGGCGCGCGCGTGCTCACCACGCTGCCGTTCTACAGCTATCTCAAGATTGCCGACGGCTGTGATAATTGCTGCACCTATTGCATCATCCCGCGTCTGCGCGGGCACTACCGCAGCCGTCCGATGGGTGACTTGGTGCGCGAGGCGGAGCAGCTCGCCCGTCAGGGCGTAAAGGAGCTCACGCTCGTGGCGCAGGATACCACGCGCTACGGCATCGATCTTTACCATCAACCGATGCTGCCCGAGCTTCTTCGCCGGCTGTGTAAAGTCGAAGGCCTTCACTGGCTCCGCCTGCTCTACGGCTATCCCGAAGCCGTCAGCGACGAGCTCATCGATGTGATGGCGGCGGAAGAAAAAGTCGTGCCGTATCTCGATATGCCCATTCAGCATGTGAACGCGCGCGTCGTGAAAGCGATGAACCGCCGCATGACGGGCGAGAAGATCGAGGCGCTGGTCAAAAAAATGCGCGCGCGCGTGCCGGGCCTTACGCTCCGCACGACGCTCATCGTCGGCTTCCCCGGCGAGACGGAAGCGGAGTTCGACGAGCTGGCCGATTTTGTCCGCCGGGTGCGGTTCGAGCGGCTCGGCGTGTTCCCGTATTCGCGCGAGGAGGGCACACCGGCGGCCGAGCTGCCGGATCAGGTGGATGAAGAGACAAAAGAGCGCCGGCAGGAGTGCCTGCTCACGGAGCAGACGCGCGCCACGGACGCGGAGAACGCCCGCCGGATGGGCGGTGTTGAGACCGTGCTCATCGAGGGCTACGACCGCTACGCCGAGTGCTATTTCGGCCGGAGCGCGGCGGAAGCGCCGGATATCGACGGCAAGATCTTCGTTCAGTCGAAAAAGAAGCTGGAGCCCGGCACGTTCCTGCCCGTCCGGCTCGCCGATACCTGCGGCGACGATCTGATCGGCCGCATCGCGGAAGAAGGGATGGAAGCGTGAATACGCCCAACAAACTCACCGTGTTCCGCGTCCTGCTCGTGCCGGTGTTCATGGTGTTCGCCCTGATGCCGGTGGGCAGAGGATGGCTTCTGGCGGCGCTCGGCGTGTTCATCATCGCGTCGCTCACCGATTTGGTGGACGGCAAGCTGGCCCGCAAATACGACCAGGTGACCACGTTCGGCAAATTCATGGATCCGCTGGCCGATAAGCTGCTCGTCTGCGCGGCGCTCATCGTGCTCCTCAAGCTGGGCATCGCCAGCGCGTGGGCCGTGGTGCTCATCATCGCGCGCGAGTTTCTGGTCACGTCGCTCCGCCTGCTCGCGGCCGGCTCCGGAGAGGTCATTCCGGCCAACATGTGGGGCAAGGTCAAGACGAACAGCCAGATGTTCGCCATCATCATCTCCCTGCTGATCGCGGGCCTTAATGGGCCGGACATCGTCGGCTATGCGCTCATCTGGGCTGCCGCCGTTTTCACGGCCATCTCCGGCCTCGAGTACCTCTGGCAGTACCGCCGCTATATCAATACGACGAAATGAGCCGGCTTTCTGCCCGGCTTTTATTCTGGATAGGAGGAAATACACAATGCGAGAAGGCAATATTCAGGTCCATTCGGAAAACATCCTGCCCATCATCAAAAAATGGCTCTATTCGGACAAAGACATTTTTCTGAGGGAACTCGTCTCCAATGGCTGCGACGCCATCCGAAAATTCGAGCGGCTCACCCAGCTCGGCGAGGCGGAAAAAGACGATGTGAAGCCGGTCATCCATGTTCGGGTGGATAAGGAAAAGCGCACGCTCTCCGTCGAGGACAACGGCCTCGGCATGACCGAGGACGAAGTGGAAAAATACATCACGCAGGTCGCTTTTTCCGGCGCGGCGGAGTTCGTCAAAAAATACAAGGATCAGCCGGGCGACAATAACGGCATCATCGGGCATTTCGGCTTGGGGTTCTATTCGGTCTTTATGGTCGCGGACCCGGTGGAGATCGAAACGCTTTCTTATCAAAAAGGCGCCGAGCCCGTCCATTGGCAGTCTAAAGGCGAGGACGCCTATGAGATCGGCGAGGGAGCACGCGCCGCGCGCGGCACCGTCGTCACCCTGCATATCACCGATGACGCTGTGGAATTTCTCGAAGAAAGTCGCATTCGGGAGATGCTGAGAAAATACTGTCAGTTTATGCCGTATGAGATATTCCTCGATGTTGCCGGAAAAGCGCCGGCCAAAGAGGGCGAGAAGCCCGAAGAGCCGAAACCGGTGAACGATACGCATCCGCTCTGGCTCAAAACGCCGAAAGACTGCACGGAAAAGGAATACCGCGATTTCTATCAGGAACTGTTCCTCGATTTCAACCCGCCGCTCTTCTGGATCCACTTGAATGTGGACTACCCGTTCAACCTCAAAGGCATCCTCTATTTCCCCAAGCAGACCAATCAGCTCGAGCTCCAGCCCGGCGTCGTCAAGCTGTATAACAATCAGGTCTTCGTGGCGGATAACATCAAAGAGGTCATCCCGGAGTTCCTGATGCTTTTAAAAGGCGTCATCGACTGCCCGGATCTCCCGCTCAACGTGTCGCGCAGCTTTTTGCAGAACGACGGGAACGTGCAGAAGATCTCCCGCCATATCACGAAGAAAGTCTCCGACAAGCTGCATGAGATCTTCAAAAAGTCGCGGGAAGAGTACGAAAAGTATTGGGACGATATCGCGCCGTTCATCAAGTTCGGCTGTATCCGCGAAGAGGGCTTTTATGACCGCGTAAAAGACATCATTCTGCTGAAATCGATCAACGGAGGGTATAAACTCCTCTCGGATTTCCCCAAAGACGACCAAAATCGCCTTTTTTATGTGTCGGATCTCGACCATCAGGCGCAGTATGTGCGGCTGTTCAAGGAGCAGGAGCGGGATGCCGCCGTTTTGTCGCACACCATCGACGACCATTTCATCAGCTTTTTGGAATACAAGGAAAAAGACCTGCATTTCGTGCGCGTCGACGCGGATATCAGCTATGCCGTGAAAAAAGGCGGCGCCGCGCAGGCGGACATGAACGTGGACGATTTCAAGGCGATGCTCGGTGAAAAAGATCTCACGGTCAAGATGGAGCACTTGCAGGATGCCTCCACGCCGGCCGTGATGGTGACGGACGAGAACGAGCGGCGCTACCGTGAGATGAGCCGCATGTACGGCGGAAACGCGCCGCAGATGCCGGAACCGAAGGGCACGCTCATCCTTAATTTGGAGAACCCGGTGGTGCAGGCGCTGCCGCATCTCGAAAAAACGCGCGCGGCGCTCGCCGCCGGCTATGTTTACGACCTCGCCAAGCTGGGCAGCCGTCCGCTTTCCGCCGACGAGATGGCCGATTTTATGAAACGCAGCAGCAGCCTGCTTTCTTTGGCGGTCGGCGGGAAAGACGGCGGGGCAGACGCGGAACAAACACCGGCGTCCGATCCCTCAGCCGATGATGTCGGAGACGAAACGCCGGCTTCCTGAGCGGCACAGATCGTCAGAAATTCAGCGCGGGCAGGCGGAATTTTGGCCTTTTGCCTTGACAAAAGGCAGCTTACCCGCTACAATAAAGATTGTATTCATTACAATATTGAAGAGGCGACGACGTGGAGAGAGCAAAAACGATGGATCTTGCGGCCAAACTGAACAGGCACGGCATAAGGCCGTCGGCTCAGCGGCTGCGCATCATGCAATATCTGCTT
>CAUULH010000052.1:0-7954 GCA_963545875.1 uncultured Ethanoligenens sp. | reverse complement strand
CGTTCGGCTCGGTGATGTCGATGCCGGCACCGATGGCGGCGGCGATCGGTTCTTCTACCAGATACGCTTTGCGCGCGCCGGCCTGGAGCGCGGCGTCATAAACGGCGCGCTCTTCGACCTCCGTGATGAGGCTCGGCACGCAGACCATGATGCGCGGCTTGAACAGGCGGTAATTGTAGACGCGCCGGATGAATTCGTGCAGCATGGCGCCCGTGACGTCGAAATTTGAAATGACGCCGCCGCGCATCGGGCGCACGGCCACGATCTCAGCCGGCGTGCGCCCGATCATCTTCTGCGCTTCGGCGCCCACGGCTACCACACGGTCGTTTCTTTTATCCAACGCCACCACAGAAGGCTCCTGCAGGACGATGCCTTTTCCTTTGATATTGATGAGGACGGTTGCCGTCCCCAGATCGATGCCGATATCGCTTCCTGGCATAAAATATATCTCCCTTGTTTCGGAATTCGGTCGTTATCCATCTCATGTATAGCCGCGGACGAAGCAGACGCCGCGCCCGCATACAATCTTTATTATATCCCTTTTCCCCGCGGTTTCCAATGCCTTTTTCGCGCTTTTCTCACCGGGCGCGGGCGATGGCGGCACCGCACACTTCCGACGCGCCGGCGAGACGGAGCATCTTCGCGCATTCGTTCAGCGTGGCGCCGGTGGTGATGACGTCGTCCGCCAGCAGAACGCGGCGCTCTTTTATGTCTTTGCAGACGGTGAAAGCGCCGAACACGTTTCCCCAGCGCTCGGCGCCGCCGCAGTCGTGCTGGGGCTTGATGTCGCACGGTTTAGCGAGCGTTTCCTCATACGGGATTGCCAGAAGCCCGGAAACGGCCTGCCCGAACAGGGCGGCCTGATTGTAGCCGCGCGACCGCATCTCGCGCCGCGAGAGCGGCACGGCGGTCACGAGGTCGAAAGCGCTCTTTTTCTGAAGCGTTTGGAGCGCGGGCAGGCAGAGCGAAGCGAAACCGCGGGCGGCCGACGGGTGGCCGTGGAATTTCAATCGCCGGATGCCGGTCTTCACCGGGCCGTCGTAGTAGAACGGAACCGCACAGGCGGAAAAGGCGAACGCGCGGTGCGGGCGGCCCTGCGGGACAAAAAGCCCTTCCGTGCGCGGCGCGGCCGCAAGGCAGGAAGCGCAGGCGTGTTCGCCGCGAGGCAGAATCGCGCCGCAGAACACGCACCGCGGCGGAAAAACAGACTCCGCTATCTGCCCCAAAAGGCTCACTCCGCCTCACCGCCCTGCAAAAAAGCGCACAGGCCGGTATACCGTTTGGAGCGGCGGTCGTTGCAGACCATATGTTCCACCGTCTCTTTCCGCCCGACCAGGATCGTCAGCGCTTTGGCGCGCGTGACGGCCGTGTAGAGCAGGTTGCGGTAAAAAAGCATGGGCGGCCCGGAAAAGAGCGGGAGCACGACGGCGTCGAATTCGCTTCCCTGGCTCTTATGCACCGTGATGGCATAAGCAAGCTCCAGCTCGTCCACGTTCTCGGGACCGTATTCGGCCAGCCGGTCGTCGAAGCGCACGTGCATGGTGCCGGTGCGGCGGTCGATCGCTTCGAGCCGCCCGACGTCGCCGTTGAAAACGCCCGCGCCCTGTTCGCCGCTGTCGCGCGTCCACGCAAGGTCGTAATTGTTTTTGATCTGCATGACCTTGTCCCCTGCGCGCAGGATGCCGGAAGCGACGCGCCGCTCCGCTCTGCCTTTTTCCGCCGGATTGAGCACGCCCTGCAATAAGAGGTTGAGCGCGCCGGTGCCCAGCTCGCCCTTGCGGCCGGGCGTGAGCACCTGGATGTCCCAGAGCGGGGAATAGCCGTACGCCGCGGGCAGACGTTTTTCCACCAGATCGACGACGGTGCTGCTCACCTGCCCGGCCGTGTAGCGCGGCATAAAGAAGAAGTCGCCGTCGCGGCGGGTGAGCTCCGGCATCTCGCCGCGCACGATGCGGTGCGCGTTCGTGATGATGAGACTTTTGGCCGCCTGCCGAAAGATCTCTTTCAGCACCACGGTGGGCACACGGCCGGAATCGAGGATATCCCGCAGCGCGTTGCCGGGCCCGACGGGCGGAAGCTGGTCGGCGTCGCCTACCAGCACCAGGCGGCAGGTGAGCTTGAGCGCCCGGAGGAGCGATTCAAAAAGCAGGATGTCTACCATCGAAAGCTCATCGATGATCAGCGCATCGCAGTCGAGCGGATTTTTCTCATTGCGCGAAAAACGCGGCGTCTCGTCGTCCTCGTAGGCCATTTCGAGCAGACGGTGGATGGTCTTGGCCTCGTGGCCGGAAACTTCGGCCATGCGCTTGGCGGCGCGGCCGGTGGGCGCGGCGAGCGCCACTTTGAGCCCCATGCCTTCATAGATGTGGATGATGGCGTTGAGCGTCGTCGTCTTGCCGGTGCCGGGGCCGCCGGTGAGGACCATCACACTGCTTTGGTAGGCCGTTTCGATGGCTTTGCGCTGGCCCTCCGCGTAGGTAAGGCCCAGCGCTTTTTCCGTTTCCCGGATGCGGGTGGTGCAGTCGCCCATTTCCGGCTGTTTTACCTGGCACATCAAAAGGAGCCGGCCCGCGATATACGTTTCGGCCCGATACGGTTCCGGCAGGAAAAGCACGCGGCGGTCGTTCAGAAATTCTTCCGCCAGATCGTCCGTGTTCACCATCTCGTCGATCTGCGTGCCGGCATCTTCCGCCGAAATGTTCAGCAGGCTCTGCGCGGCGGCGGAAAGTTTTTCGGCCGGGATATAGGTGTGCCCGCCGGTGAAGAGATTGTGGCGCAGAATGTGCGCGAGCCCCGCGCGGATGCGAAAAGCGTCGCCTTTTTCGATGCCCATCTGCATGGCGATGGCGTCGGCGCGGTCAAAGCCGATCCACAGCCCGGATTCACACAGGACATATGGATTTTTCTTGACGATCTCCACGGCGTTCGTGCCGAAGCGCTTCCAGACACGGATGGCCTGCGCGGCCGTCACATTGTATTGCTGTAAAAAAAGCATGCAGGTGCGCACGCCGAACTGGCTTTTATAAGAGGCGCTCATCTCTTCGGCTTTTTTCGGGGAGATGCCGCGAACCTGGGTGAGCCGCTCCGGGTGGTTCTCCAAGATATCGAGCGATTCGGCGCCGAAAACGGCTACCAAGCGCTTCGCCGTGGCCGGGCCGATGCCTTTCACGGCACCGGAGGCGAGATAACGGAGCATGGCCGCCGATGTGGCCGGCATCTCGCGCTCGTACGTTTCGGCTTTGAATTGGCGGCCGTAGGAAGGATGGTTGCCCCATTCGCCGCGGACGGTAAGCGTTTCGCCTTCCGCCACGTCGAAGACATGGCCGACGACCGTGCAGAGGACATTGCCGCAGTCCATCTCAAAAACGGTCCAGCCATTCTCCCGGTTGCGGAATACCACCGATTCCACCGTGCCGTGCAGGGTCTCTTTTTCTTCCATGCCGCTCTCCGCCGACGCTTTCCGTCAAAAAATCTCTCTTTATTATACACCGGACGAAAGCGGATGTAAAACAAAGCCTGCCCTCGATGAAAGGGCAGGCTTGACTGAAAGGCCGATCGGGGCCGGATTCACATCCGCTGCGGGGCCGTGATCTTGAGCATATCCAGCACGTTCTTGATAACGTCCCGCACGCAGAGGCAGAGCGTGAGCCTTGCCTGCATGAGCGGCTCGTCCTCGCCGCGCACATAGTGCGCGTTGTAGAATTTGTGAAATTTGTTGGCGAGCTCGAGCACATACCGCGTGATGCGCGCCGGGTCGTAGGCCTTGGCCGCTTCGTTGATCTCTTCCGGCAATAGACCGAGATGGCGGATGAGCTCTTTTTCCTCGTCCGTAGAGAGCAGGGCGAGCTCTTCCGGCGTGCAGGCGCGGGGTTTCACCCCTTCCGCCGCGAGGTTTTTCAAAATGCTCCAGATGCGCGCGTGCGCATACTGCACATAGTAGACCGGGTTGTTCGAGGATTCTTCCACCGCGAGATCGAGGTCGAAATCCAGGTGGCTGTTGGCCTCGCGCAGATTGAAGAAGAAGCGCGCCGCGTCCACCGGCACTTCTTCGAGCAGATCGGTGAGCGAGATGGCTTTGCCCGTCCGCTTGGACATGCGCACGACCTGCCCGCCGCGCACGAGACGGACGAGCTGGGTGAGCACGACGTCGAGCTTGCCGCTTTCGATGCCGATGGCGTCGAGCGCGCCCTTCAAGCGCGCCACATGGCCGTGATGGTCCGCGCCCCAGACATTGATGACGTGCTCGAACCCGCGCTTGCTGAATTTGTTGCGGTGGTAGGCGATATCGGCGGCAAAATAGGTGGGGATGCCGTTCGAGCGCACCAGCACTTCGTCTTTTTCCGCGCCGAAGCGCGTGGCCGCGTACCAGAGCGCCCCGTCTTTTTCGTAAGTGGCGCCTTTGTCTTTCAGCAGAGCGATGGTCTCGTCCAGCTCACCGTCCTGATGCAGCTTGCTTTCGCGGAACCACACGTCGTACTTTATCCGGTATTTCAGCAGGTCGTCGTGCAGTTTCTTCACGTTGCGCTCGATGCCGAAAGCCGCCAGTGCCTGCCGCCGTTCTTCTTCCGGCGCGTTCAGGTATCGCTCGCCGTATTCGTCCGCGAACTCTTTCGCGCGCTCTTTGATGTCGTCGCCGTGATAGCCGTCTTCCGGGAAAGGAACGGCATCCTCGCCTTTATAAATCTGGAAGTACCGCGCTTCGAGCGAAGCGGCGAACTTGGCGATCTGGTTGCCGGCGTCGTTCACATAGAATTCGCGCGTCACGTCGTAGCCCGCGTGCTCGAGCACGGCGGCCAGACAGTCGCCCAGCGCGCCGCCGCGCGCGTTGCCCATGTGCATCGGGCCGGTCGGGTTGGCGGAAACATATTCCACCATCACCTTTTTGCCCTGCCCGAGGTCTGTGCGCAGGTAGTCTTTTCCCTCGCTTTGGACGGCGAGCAGGATGTCGGCGTACCACGACGGGCCGACGAAAAAGTTCAGAAAGCCCGGGCCGGCCACTTCCGCGCGGGTGAAATGCGTACCCGCGAACGCAAGCTCTTCAAGGAGAGCCTCGGCGATCCTGCGCGGCGGCATTTTGAGCGCGCGCGCGCTCACCATGGCCACATTGGCGGAAAAATCGCCGTGGCTGCGGTCGGCAGGGATCTCGACATTAAAGGCGGGCAGGGGACAGGCGGGAACCTTTTCGGCTGCCACCAAGCGTCCCAGCGCGTCCATGACCATGCTGCGGATCTCCTCAGTTGCGGCAGCCATCAGGTTCTTCATTGCTGTTTGCCTCCTTTACCTGGATACGGACTTCATTGCGGCTGACGAGATTGGCGTTGATATCCAGCATATACTGGAATTGCAGCTCGCCGCCGAGTTCGTTCAATTTACTGTTGATGCGGCATCCGGAGATGCCGACCATCATCTGGCCCACGCCGGTATCGTACTGGCAGAGATGGCGCTTCCCGCTCTCCAAAATGAGGCGGGAAGCCGCCGCGCCGCTGCGCGTGAGCGTTACGGCCCGGCTGCCGTCCACTTTTACCGTAGTGGTCACGTCGGCCGGGAACCCGTTCGATTCGCTTTCAAGATAACGGATATAATATTTGCCGCTGCGCCGGTAATAGCGCCCCGACGTTACCAGCTCGATCACATCCGGCGCGCCTTCTTCTGAAATGACGGTGCCGGTGATGCTGATGAGCACGTCTTTCTGCATGAAACTCCCCCGTTAATACGTCTCGATATTGGTCTTCTCCACATAGCCGGCCAGCGGATGCTCGAGCAGGATACTGGCGAGCCGGGCAAAATCATCGGAATAATCGCTTACATAGAATTCCTGCTTGCCGGGCGTCTCCCGGTCGGTGAGCAGGCCCATTTCTTTCAAAGATACGGCGGCGGTATCCGCCATTTCGTTTCCAGCCTCGACGAGCGTCACGCTTTCGCCCAGCACGCTCGCGATGAGCGGCCTGAGGATCGGATAATGCGTGCAGCCGAGGATGGCGGTCTCCACGCCCTGATTGGTGAACGGATCGAGATATTCGTGCGCGGCAAGCGAAGCGAGCGCGTCGTCTTTGCCGAAATGGCCGTTCTCCACGAGCGGGACGAACAGCGGGCAGGCTTCGCTGCGCACGCGGACTTTCGGATTGAGGTGCTTGATGGCTTTTTCGTAGGAGCCGCTGCGGATGGTGGCGCTCGTGCCGAGAATGAGGATGTCGCCTAAACGGCTCACGCGGACGGCGGCCCGCACGGCCGGTTCCACCACGCCGAATACGGGAACGCCGGCTTCTTCTTTGACGGCGTCGAAAGCGACAGAACTCACGGTCCCGCAGGCGATCAGGATGGCTTTGACATCAAAGCCGCGCAGGAAACGGACGATCTGCCTCGGTTATCGCGTTTTGGTGTGGTTGCCTTTCGTGCCGTACGGCACGCGGCCGGTGTCGCCGAAATAGATGAGGTTTTCATGAGGGAGCACCTGCTCCAATTCCCGGATGACGGTGAGTCCGCCCAGCCCGGAATCGAAAACGCCGATGGGACGGTTATCCATGACAGATGCTCACCTCTCCATCGCCAGCCGGAGCAGCGTGGCCAAAAGTTCGCCGTATGCCGTTCCGCCAGCCTCAAACAGTTTGGGATACATGCTGATGGACGTAAAGCCCGGAATCGTGTTCGGTTCGTTCAAGTACACGGTGCCGTCTGCCAAGACGAAGAAGTCCATGCGCGTCATGCCTTTGCAGCCAAACAGGCGGAAAGCCTTCACGGCCAGCGCGCGCACTTTTTCGGAGATCTCTTTCGGCAGTTTCGCCGGGATATCGAGTTCCGTTTTTCCGGCGAGATATTTGGCGCTGTAATCATAAAACTCATTGCACGGCTTGATCTCGCCGCAGCAGGAAGCGACCGGGTCGCTGTTGCCGAGCACGGCGCACTCGACTTCCCGCCCGTCGATGCTTTCTTCAAAAACGATCTTCGTGTCCTGCACCGAAGCGGTCTCGATGGCCTTGTAAAGCGCTTTCCGATCTTTCGCTTTGCTGATGCCTACGGATGAGCCGGCGTTGGCCGGTTTGACGAACATCGGATAGCCGAGATGCGCTTCCAGATGGTCGACGATGGCGGGCGTGTTGTCTTTCAGCTCGTTGACCCGGATGGAATCCCACTTCGCCTGCGGGATCTGATAAGCGTCGCAGATGGCTTTGGCCAGCGCTTTATCCATGCAGACGGCGGAAGCGGAGACGCCGCACCCGACGAATGGGATGCGCGCCAGCGAGAGGAGGCCCTGGATGGTGCCGTCTTCGCCGTAAAGTCCGTGCAGCACCGGGAAAACGACATCTACGCGGATCGTCTCCGCTTTTCCGTCCGGATGGATGGCGACGATGCCGTGGATCTGCGAATCGGGGGAAAGGAATGCGGGCAGATTCTTCGCATCCCGCTCCCAGCCGGAATCTTTGATCTTATCCGCATCGCCGCAGTACAGCTTCCATTCACCGTCCCGCGTGATGCCGAGCATAACGACTTCAAACTGCTCTTTCGGGATATTTTGAATCACGGAGGCCGCGGAAATCAAAGATACCGCGTGCTCCGACGACATGCCGCCGAAAAGGACGGCAACGCGCGTTTTTTTCAATAAACTCATCTCCATATTTCAGGTACTCGAATCAGGTACTCGAAAATCGTGCCGACAAAACAAAAGGCCGTCCGGCCGCTCTGACGTGCCTATGATTATTCAGTATCCTATGTTAGTATAGTAGCACATCGCCCCTTAATTTACAATCTTTTTGGAACAGACGGAAGGAGCGGCAGAATGCCGCAGGTCCCGATTGCGAAACGCCTGGAAGTATGCTATAATAGCACCGTTCATCCGCCGCTGTGGTGAAATCGGTAGACACAAGGGACTTAAAATCCCTCGATAGCGATATCGTGCCGGTTCGAGTCCGGCCAGCGGCACCAACTAGTGTGGTCAAAAAAGATAGCATGCGGCTAA
>CAUULH010000051.1:0-8002 GCA_963545875.1 uncultured Ethanoligenens sp. | reverse complement strand
AGGCAGCTTTTTGCGCGCCGCTTCGCAGGCTTTATGGTCTTCACAGGCGGCGCACACCCCGTTTTTAGCGAGATACCGCACGGCCAGCGCAAGCAGACCGGCAACGATGAGCGCAATGACAATCGTGGCAATCATGGTGAAAGACCTTCTTTCCAAAACCGGTTTCCACGGTAAAAAGGTTCAGGTGACGGTGCGGCTTTCGGTCAAGCGCTTCTTCGGAGCCGGGCGGGCCACCAGATAGACCATCGCCGCGACCACGAGGATGGCCAGCACCTGCCCGATGCCAAAGCCTCCGCCGAAGAAAAGGAAACCGCCGAGCTGATAAGCGATGAACGCCAGGCTGTAACCGAGGACTGCTTGATAGCCGATGGCGATCGCCGTCCACTTAGCGCTGTGCATCTCGCGGCCCGTAGTGGACATCGCCACGATGCACGGCGGGTCGAACAGGTTGAGGATCATGAAAGAGAACGCGGCGATCGGAGTGAACATCGTAGCGATGCCCTGCATCACCTGGCCGGTGCTGCCGGTATCTGAAACGCCCTGGATGACCGCCAGCGTCCCGATCGCGCTTTCTTTCGCCATCAGCGCGGTGAGGGTCGCCACGGCGCCCTGCCAGCTACCGAAGCCGAGCGGTGCGAAGAACCAGTAAATGACGTGTCCGATGCCAGCCAGGATGCTTTGCTGGATATTCACCATCTGCAGCGTGATGCTGAAACTCGAAAGGAACCACACGATCACCACGACGGTGAAGATGATGGTGCCGGCCTTGACGATGAACGCCCGGGAACGTTCCCACATGTGGATGAGTACGCCCTTCAGCGAAGGAATGTGATACGGCGGGAGCTCCATGACGAACGGAGCCGGGTCGCCGCTGAAATACGCCGTTTTCTTCAAGCCGATGCCGGAAAACACGATCACGGCGATGCCGAGAAAATACATGGCCGGCGCGATGAAAACGGAATGCGGGAAAAACGCGACGGTGATCATGCCGATGATCACCGTCTTGGCCGTACAGGGCATGAACGTCGTGAGCATGATGGTCATGCGGCGGTCACGCTCGTTCTCGATCGTACGGGTGGCCATGATGGCCGGCACGCCGCAGCCGGTGCCCACCAGGATCGGGATGAAGGATTTGCCCGAAAGGCCGAACCGGCGGAAGATCCGGTCCATGATGAACGCCACGCGGGCCATATATCCGGAATCCTCAAGAACGGAAAGGAAGAAGAACAGGATCAGCATCTGCGGCACAAAGCCGAGCACCGTGCCGACACCGTTGATAATGCCGTCTACCACCAGGCTGTTGAGCCACGGCGCCGTGTGCAGGGATTTCAGACCCGCCGTCGCGGCTTTTGTGATCCAGTCGCCGAAAAGCGTATCGTTCACCCAATTCGTCGCCATGCCGCCCACGGTCGTCACCGAAACGAAATACATCAAAAACATGATGCCGGCAAAGATCGGAAGAGCAAGGATGCGGTTGGTGACGATCTTGTCGATCCTGTCGGAAGACGTCATGCCCTTTCCGGAACGGTGAAGGCATTTCTCCACAACTGTGGTGATGTAGTCGTAGCGCTCGTTCGTAATGATGGTCTCGCTGTCGTCGTCCATCTCTTTTTCGACCGGCGCGATAAGGTCTTCGAGCTGTTTGCGACGGTCTTCGGAAAGCTGAAGGGCTTCCAGCGTCTTTTCGTCGCGTTCAAAGAGCTTAACAGCATACCAGCGCGCCCGGCCTTCCGGAATGACATCCTGAAACGCCGCGCCGATATCGGCGAGAACGGCTTCCACGCGCTTGCTGAAAATGGCTTTCGGCTCCGCCTGAGCTTTTTCCCCGGCGGCTTTCAAGGCTTTTTCCGCCGCGTCCTTTGAGCCTTCGCCCTTAAGGGCGGTGGTCTCCACGATCTCGCAGCCCATCATCCCGCCGAGTTTTTCCGCGTCGATGCGGTCGCCGGACTTTTTGAGGATGTCCATCATATTGAGCGCGAGCACCAACGGGATGCCCAGCTCGAGGATCTGTGTGGTGAGATACAGGTTGCGCTCGAGATTGGTGGCATCCACGAGATTGATGACGGCGTCCGGATTTTCATTGAGCATATAGTTCCGGCTGACGACTTCTTCCAGCGTATACGGCGAAAGCGAATAGATCCCCGGCAGATCGGTGATGATGACGTCCTTGTGGTTACGGAGCCTGCCTTCTTTTTTCTCTACGGTGACGCCCGGCCAGTTGCCCACATATTGAGTGCTGCCCGTCAGATCGTTGAACATGGTGGTCTTGCCGCAATTCGGGTTGCCGGCAAGCGCGATTTTGATCGGCATCCTCTTCCCCTTCCGTTGTTACAAAAGGCTAACATTCTGACGAAAAAGAAAGAAGGGGTTTTTACGCCGCTTCCTTATTTTTCGCTTGAAACTCCCGTGTCTTCCATTCTGCCCGGCATTCATCAGGCAACGAGCACCCGGCTCGCCATTGACCTGCTGATGGCGACGCGCGTCCCTTTGACATTGACGATCACATTCCCGCCCATTTCGGAAACGATAGAAACTTCCGCATCTTCCACAAAACCGATGTTGCTGAGAAAACGGCGGGTCTCGTCTTTTCCCCGAATGGCTTTGACTTGCACCTTTTGTCCGCTGCGCGCCATGCTGAGCGGCATGACATTGGCAAGCGGCCTCGTTTCAGTGTTCGGGGGGACCATCACCTGTGCTCTTTCCATGCGGAACGCTCCCTTCAAATCGTGTTATACAAGAAGTTTGAATGCTCTATGTTAGTTCGTAATCCCTAACTCTGTTCTTATTATATGCCACCCGAATCGAAATTGCAAGATGGAACGCCATTTTTTTTGGAAAAAAGAAAAGAAACAAAAAAAGACCCGGCTTTCGCCGGGAAATTTTCCAAATCCAATCGCTTATTGCTCCGCCTTTCGAGTGCCTTCTTCTAATTTATCGGCAGCCGAAACATGTCTTATTTCAAATCCAGTGTGCCTTCCACTCTCAGTTTTCGATTTTCCTTTTGAAAAGTGTCGATATCCACTTTCCATGTATGGTCGGAAACCATCAGCGCTTTGGAAAGAGCTATCAAAGCTGTGGAAAGCTGAAGGTCCATTTCTGAACCGCAGTTTGGACAGCGATTTGATGCTTTACCTGCCGCCACCATTTTTTCGGACAGTGAATACTCACAGCCGCACATTCCGCATTTCAAGTAAATCATCGTGATCGCCTCCTTATTTGTATTGTATCACAGGTTCAAATAATATACAACATTAATTTAAAATGTTATAATATTTTATATAAAATGTCCAATTATCTTCATTTCTTCTCAACGTCTTGACAATTCGGACAGATGCGTTAAGATGATAAAAAGCCCTTACGAAACCGGCCGGCGGTCTTAATGCTGATAAAGGCAAAAAAGGAAGGAAAAGGCATACCATGAGTCTGATTGACAGTTTATCTTCGGCGATCGGGCAGCACGATTCCATTACGGCCAAAACGAGCGGCTCCAGCACTTCAGAGAGCGAGGCTTCTCTGCTCGCCGAAGTGAAAAGCAACTCCTCCGCCACAACGGAAGGACTTGTGAGCGCTCTGACGCAGCAGTCTTCTTCCACAACGGAATCTTCTTTAGAAAATACGCTGGGAAGTCTTCTGTTCAGCAAATCCGAGTCGCTGGGCACCGTGTATACCGACGCGAAAAGCCTTTCGTCGGCCGCGGGCACGCTGGCCTCCAAAACGGCGGACAATTTAACGTACAGTGACGTTTCGGATTTTGTCAGCAAGTATAATGCCCTGCTGGACGACGCGGATGAAAGTACAGCTTCTCTCAACGGCTCCGATCTGGAAAGCGTCAAAGAGGCCGTGAGCGGCAACTCGGAAGCGCTGGCGGCCATCGGCATCACGGCCGACTCGGACGGCACGCTCTCGATCGACGATGATACATTTGAAAGCGCATTGGCAAGCGATTCTTCAAGCGTGGTCTCGACGCTTGAAAGCACGGCTTCTTCCGTAAAGACTGCGTCTTCTTCGCTCATCTCCGATACACTGGCAAGCTATACAGCCAGCTATCAGGATTCCCTGAGCCAATACAGCAGCGTCAGCAAGACCGTGGTAAAAGAGCAGCTGCTCGGCAGTTTGTTCGACACCAAATCGTGATATGGAACTTTTGGCCCGCTGAAGGCTCACATCCTCTGCCCATCCTCATAGAATGGTAGTGTAGTGAAATTACATTACGCATTAGGAGGATTTTTATGGCGGACAGCAAAGCGTCCCCCGCAAATTCCAGCGGGCACAAGACCTTCAAAGAAGCTGTGTGCATAGATACCCCGCGCGTTTACGACTCCTGCAGTGAATAAGTGTGTGCAGGCTGCCGGAGAAACGCGCGGGGCTTTTATACGGACGAAAATCAGCTCTCCCCGGTCCGCAGTCTGATCTCAACGGAAAAATCGCCCGGAGACGCCCCTTTTTCTTTAAAATAATAGGCGCACCGCACCACGCTTTTGAGAAGCGCGTTTTTTTCGGCGGGAGACGCATCGTCGTATTCCTGCAAAAGGGACCGGATCCGGGGAAGACGGATGCCGGCGCGCTCTTTTTCCGCGCAAAGCTCGGCCTGCGCTTTTCCGATGTCTTCTTTTACGGCCTCGATGCGGGCGGACAACTGCCGCTCGCGCTCGGAAAAGAGCTCCTCGCTGTAAACGCCCCGTTCCAGAAGATCACAGAGCCGGCCGCGCTGTCCTGTCAGCCGGCTCTGCTCGGCGCGCGTCTTTTCGAGAAACGAACGTGCTTGACTGCCGTTTTCGTCCTCTTCGCCGCTGTTTTCCGCGATCTCAAGCCCGCTCAGGCAGTCTTTCAACGCCTCGACAACGGCTTTTTCTACATGATCCGCCCGCGCGGAGCAGACGCAGCCGGGCGATGGGCAGAGAAAATGCGCGGCCTGATACGGCCGCCCGCCATAGGTGCGCAACGTCATGGCCCGGCCGCACCGGCGGCAGAACAAGATGCCGGCGAACGGATTCACAAGCTTATCGGTTTCCCGGTACGGCGGATGATAGCGCCCGGCCAGGATCTCGCCCGCCTCACGGAACGTTTCTTCCTCGATAAGCGGCGGATGAAGCCCGTCTGCCGTCAGCCACTCGCCGCGAGGCACGCAGACAGACCGGCCTTTTTCGCCCTCGTTCCGGGGAGAGACGGTCCTTTTGCGTCCCCAGACCACTTTCCCGATATAAACAGGGTTCGTCAGGATCTTCCGCACACTGTTGCGGCTGAAAGTTTCCCCTCGGCGCGGCCTTACGCCCATAGCTGACAAGCGGCGGCAGATGGACGGGCACCCTTCGCCCGCGGCATACCACCCGAAGATCTGCCTCACCACGGCCGCCTCTTCCGGATGCGGTGCGAGCGTCGGAAGTTTTCCCTCATGGCTCCGCACGTAGCCGAACGGCGCTTCGGCAACATAGCCGCCCTTTTCGATCGTCATGAGCCGCCCGCGGTTCAGGCGTTTTTTGATGATCTTGAGCTCCTGCCTTGCCATAAAGGTCTTGAACTCGGTGGCCGTTTCGTCCAGCTCGTTGTTCAAATCATAGATGTGGTCGGGCGTGATGATCGCCGTCCCGGCGCTTTTGAACGTTTCAAGGATAAGGCCCTGCTCTTTCATATTTCCGCGTCCTAGGCGGTCGATATCCATGCAGAGCACGCCGGTATAGCGCCCGTCTTCGATATCGTGCAGAAGCTCAAGCATGCGCGGTCGGGCAAACAGGCTGTCTCCGCTGACGATCTCCTCATACGTTTTGACCACGCGGACATGATATCGGGCCGCAAAGTCTGCCAGTCTGGCTTTATGCCGGGCAAGCACCGCCCCGGTATCCTCGCCTTCTTCCGCGCGGCTCTTGCGAAGATAAACGGCCGCACGGCGAAAAAATCGATCTTCCTCCGCCACAAGATCACCTCCCGAAAAACTCTTATGCGGGCATCCGCAAAACATTTCCCGACCGGGCAGGATCTTTATTTTTGAAACTGCTTTACTTCTTTAAGGATAAAGCTCGCAAATTCCGCCGTAAGCAGCGAAAACAGGCCCATGCCCGTGAGCACCAAAACCGCGCACAAGACGCGGCCGCCGGGCGTGACGGGATAGCAATCCCCGTAGCCGACGGTGGTGAGCGTGGTGAAACACATCCACATGGCATCGCCGAACGTGCGGACGTTCCGGTTGATGCCCACTTCAAAATTATAGACGCCGAGCGTGCCGTAAAAATAGATGAGCGTCGTAAAAATCAGATAAATCGTCATCGCGGAACGGGCGCGGTTCTTGGCAAAGATCTTGACGAATTTTCCCCCGCCGCGGATAGCGGGGATCACGCGCAGCAGCCGCAAGATGCGGACTGCACGGAAGATTCGGAACGGACGGAGGATCTGGACGTAAGGGATCGACGCCAGCAGATCGATGAGATGGCTTTTCGTATAATGCTTTTTATCTTTTGCCTGGATAAAATAATAGAACCAATCGGCCAAAAACAGCATGCAGACGCCAAAATCGATGGCATCGAGTCTGGCCTCCTCGGCCGACGACGTCTTGGTGACCAGCGAGATAAAAAACTCGATGACCGTGTAGACACTGAGCAGGATGATCAGGCTGTCCCACACATCTTCCAACACTTTTTTCTTCATGATTTGACCAGCTTTTTCATTTGAGTCCGGGCTTCTTTTTTTCGGCCCGTCGATTTTTGTCAAAATGCGTTCAATTTCTCATCTTACCATAGCGCACGCCGTATTGCAACGATCCCGCCGAAACACCGGAATCTCTCCGGAACCGAAAGACGGACGGGCATCGTGCATAAAGATCAGGTGAGGTGATAAAGATGGGAAAATATCCGGCAGCCATCACGGAAAAAGAGAATGCGCGCCTGAAGTACCCGTTTCTCCTCACGGAGCAATATCAGGCGGTCCGCCGTTTTCCGGACGGGCCGGCCGTCCTGATCTGCGGCGACCCGAAGAAGATAGCGGAGAGAAATATCCGAAAAAACGTTTGCTTCAGCCAAAAGCTGGCGCGTGAGCGCATCCGGCAAAAAACAGGCGCTAAAAAAGCCGCCCGTCTTACGACGGACGACTGGCGGCGAGGCAGTTACAAAGACAATTTTTCTTCACCGCTTGAATAATCATAACAGAAATATGTGGAAAAATCATTGTATAAATGTGTCCAATTTTTTCACTGAATTTACAGAAATGGAGGATATCCACCTGTTTTCCCTTTCACGTTAAAATCGACGGCTTTTCCCCCGGAATCGCCTGATTTTCAGCCGCCGCCGGGCGTTCTCCTCAGGCAGCCCGCACATCCTTATGATAAAGACTGCTTTGAGGACCTCCGGGTATTTTTCCCGGACGAAGCTCAAGAAGCCGTAAACAATGCCGCGACCGTAAAAGGGCGCAGCGCGGAACTGTGCCGTGCTTTTCTGGATGTGGAACCCGTACAGTTCAATCGCGGATTTTACTCCGTGGATATCACGTTTATCTTCCGCGTTACGGTAGAATTGTACAAAACCCCAAATTGCCGGGCCAATGCAAAGACCGAAGTGGTCACCGGCTTTGCCAGTTTCAACAAAAAGGTCATCCTCTTTGGAAGCGAAGGGAACATCAAAATCTTCAGCTCCGATTACGAACAGGGCTCGGACGATGAACAGAACGGCCCCACCAGCAACACGCCCCGCGCGATCTGCGAGGCGGTAGACCCAATCCTGCTGGCGGCACGCCTTGTGGACCGGGACTGCACCGCCGATAACGGCGCGGACATCCCCGAAATTTTTGCGGATAACATAGAAGGCAGCGTGGGCTGTGTGCTGCCGACCCGCGTCGTACTGGTCACACTGGGGCTGTTCTCCATCATCAAGCTGGAACGCAACGTCCAGCTGCTGATCCCGGCCTATGACTTCTGCGTACCGGACAAAGAATGCACTACATCTTCTCCGGGCGATCCCTGCGAGCTCTTCCACAGCCTCAATTTTCCAGTCGACGAATTTTTCCCGCCGCGCTTTTC
>CAUULH010000050.1:0-8182 GCA_963545875.1 uncultured Ethanoligenens sp. | reverse complement strand
CGGCGAGCAGACGCGCTTCGTCTCCGCAGCCGGAAAGGACCGTGGAAAGGCCTTCCCTCGCCGCGAGCGCATCGCGGAACAGGAGCGGCATCAGCGCCAGCGCGGCGGAGCAGAGCGTTTTGTCTTTTTCGAGCGTGCCGGAGAGCCGCAGAAAGGCATACGGCTCGCTGCCCGTCAGCGCCGCGGCGAACGCTTTGCAGAACGAGAGCGAAGCGGCAAAGCTGCCGTCGTACAAGCCCTCTTTCGCCCGGCCGATCAGGCCGCCCGCCATCCGCGATGCCGCGAGCGCGTCTTTTTCCGCCAGATCGGCGTCGGATGCCAGAAGCGCCGCCGTCGCCTCGTCTTCCGTCACCGGGCCGAGGGAAAGCTGAACACAGCGGGAACGCACGGTGGGCAGCATCCGGAAACGGCTGTCGCAAGTCAGGATGAAAAACGCATAGTCGGGCGGTTCTTCGATGATCTTGAGCAGGGCGTTCTGCGCCTGCTCCGTCATATTCTGCACATTAAAAAGCAGGAAAACCCGGCGGGCGGCGTCGTTCGGGCCGATAGCCGTATCCGTGCGCATCTCGCGCACCTGATCCACCGAGAACGAGCGCGGGCCTTTGCCGCCCTCGATCTCCAGGATATCCGGGTGATGCCCCGCCAGCGCGTTCCGGCACTGGCGGCAGGAGCCGCACGGCCTTTCGCCCTCGCTCTCGCATACCGCCGCCTGCGCGAGGATGCAGGCGAACATGCGTTTGCCCGAGCCGGAAGGCCCGTCGATCAAAAACGCGTGAGACACTTTTCCCGCATCAAATTCGCCGGATACGAGCGCTTTTGCGCGCGCGTTGCCGACAAAAGAGCCAAAACGCATGCTTACACCTTTTCAAAGCGTTCCACGTTCAGAACGAACACGGTGGCGCCGCCCACCGTCACTTCGACGGGGAAGGAAGAATACATGCCCACGCCGTAAGAGGCGTTGGCCGGCATCATCTGCGTGCGTTTGCGGCTGTGCTTGGAGATGACTTTCATCACTTGATCGACTTTGTCGTCGTCCACGCCGACGAGCAGCGTCGTGTTGCCCGCCATCAGAAAACCGCCGGTCGTCGCCTGTTTCGTGACCGCAAAGCCCTCTTTTGTGAGCGCGCGGGAAACCGAGCCGCTGTCGTCGTTGCTGACAATGGCAATTACCAGTTTCATCGGGGACCCTCCCTCTCCTGCCGTCCGGAACTTGTTCTTCTTCATTTTACCACATTCAAAGCATCCACGCCATAGTTTTTCAGCGCCGCCGCCAAAGAAGGCGTGACCCGTTCGCCCGGACAGACGAGCGGGATGCCGGGCGGACACGGCGAGGAATCTTCGGCCGCCGCGCGGCCAGCCGCCTCTGTGACCGCCACGCGTTCGCACGGCGCGCAGAGCGCTTCATGCGGGGTCATCACCGCCTCCGGATGCTCCGGTTCGGAAAAGCGCGGCACCGCGAGCGGCGCTCTTTCCGGCAGGGCGAGGAGCGCGCGCTCAAGCCGGGCAAAATCGTCCTCCGTGTGGAACGGCGTGGGCAGCATGACGAGATACCGGTCCGCCCACATCTCGGGCGAAACGCCTTTTTGCCGGAGAAAAGCCGCCGCTTCCGCGCCGGAAAGGCCGAGCGCGCCCGTATCCAGCGTGAGACGCACCGGGTCGCGCGGGCCGGGCGGCGGAAAGAGCCCCTTTGGTCCAAGCCTTTTGTAAAGCGCCTGTACGCGCGCCCGCAGCCGTTCAAAAGCGGCCGCCCCCTCTTTCTCGCCCCAAGCGCGCGCCAGATCGAGCGAAATAAGAATGAGATAAGACGGGCTGCTCGAACCAAAGAGCGCCATCGCCTCTTTGGCCTCCGCATAGGAAAAACGCCGCGAGCCAAGCTGCAGAAAAGCGCCGCCGGTGAGCACCGGCAGCGTTTTATGCGCGGAATCGCAGACGAGCGACGCGCCCTGAGCGAGCGGATGGCGCGCGCCGCCGTCCAGATAGTGAAGATGCGTGCCGTGCGCGCAATCGACCAGAAGCGGCACATCATATCGCCGGCAGAGCGCGGAGATGGCGCCGATATCGGAGAGCGTGCCGAAATAATCGGGGCTGGTGAGATAGACGGCCGCCGCGTCCGGATGCGCCGCGAGCGCTTCTGCCACCGCTTCGGGCGGCACGGCGCCCGCGAGCGCCGTGCCGGGCAGCGGCTCCGGCCAGAGCCAGACGGGCGCGAGGTCTAAAAGCGCCATGGCGTGCATGGCGCTCCGGTGCGCGCCGCGCGCGCAGAGGACCGTTTTCTTTCCGCTCCGGCTCACCAGGCGGAACATGGCTTCGATGCAGAGCGTGGCGCCGCCCGCGCTGAATAGCGTTCCGGCCGCGCCGAAAGCCGCCGCGGCTCTGCGCTCGGCGGCCAGAATCGGGCCGGATGCCTCGAACAAACTGTCCGTTTCCGGCAATTCCGTCACGTCGAGCGGCAGGATGCCGGCAAACTCTTCGCCGAAAACCGTGCTTTTCCCCGCGTGGCCGGGCGTGTGCAGGCGGAGCGGATGCGCCGCCGCGTAGGCGCGCACGGCTTCGTAGAGCGGCGCGTCAGATGTATTTGCGTTCGACATTGGCGTTGATATAAAGCGGGCTGGTATCGAACGAGGCGATATCGCCAGCGGAACAGTCGATATTGCTGACATCGGCGATGACCGTGCACATGCCGATGCGGCCGAGCAGACGCGCCGGCCTGCCGCCGATCACGCAGGAGAGCGCCGGGCGCCGGAGCAGGGCACGGAAATCGTGCCAGCCGTCGCGCAAAATGTCGCGCGTGCGGAAAGCGTCCCGCGTCTTCTTGACAAAAAGGCCGTCGGCGTAGCCGGTCTGGATCGTGGCGATGCGGGCGGGCTTTTTCGTCGTGTAGGTGTTGCCATAGCCGACATTGTGCCCGGCGGGCAGCCAGCGGACATCGGCGACGGGGCAGTCGAGCCGCCCGACCTTTTGCAGGCCGAGCCGGTTCTTCACGCCCACGCGGCCGAGCAGAGCCGAGCCGCAGCGCACGGCGTCGAGCCGAACGGACGGATACAGGATGGCGCCGTTCGAGGCCGCGAGATGGAGCATCCCGGGCTGGACGCCGGCTTCCCTTAAAGCGGCGATGCACTTCTGAAAGCGCTCGAGCTGAAGCTCGACGTCTTTTCTGCTTTTGCCGAAACAGTTGGACAGATGCGAAAAACAGCCCGCGATCTCGAGGCTCGAGAGATATTTGGCGGCCTGCACGGCCTTGCCCACCTCTTCCGGCAGAAAACCGGAGCGGCCAAGACCGGTGTCGAATTTGAAATGTACGCGGCACTTTTTGCCCGCTTTTTCCGCCAGGCCGTTGAGCAGAACGGCACTGCCGTAAGAGCCGACCGTGGCCGTGAGCCCGAGTCTTACGATCTCCGCCGCCTCCGTCTCCGAGCCATAAGGCGAGAGCAGAAAGATCTCCTGCTCCGGCAGCGCCTCTTTCAGACGCTTCGCCTCTTCAAGACGGGAAACGGCGATCAGATGCACATTTGCCTTTTCGGTGAGCAGTTTGGCCACCGGCACATCGCCGAGGCCGTAGGCGTTGCCTTTGAGCACCGGGATGACCGGCACTTTCGCCAGCTTGCGCACCGCTTCCAGATTGGCCAGAATGCGGTCGGTTTGAACCACCAATGTTGACACGGCGTGTGACTCCCCTTTTTTCTGTTCCTTTATTTTTTCCCTGCCGGATGGCGGCGGTTCTTGAGATGACGCAGTGTTTTCGTCACGCTGATGCCGGTATCCACCAGTTTTTCCATCGGCGCGTTCAAGATCAGGTTGTATTCGCCGGCAAACTCGGTAAAATTGCCGTTGAATCCTTTTTTGAACCGGTACAGCCCGTAAAGAGGGTTGTCCGGATTGAGGTCGCCCGAAACGCCGCGGAAATCGTAGATGCGGCAATGTGTTTCCTGCGCCCAGCGGATCATTTCCCACTGGAGCAGGTAGTTCGGCATGAGGTTGCGGTACTCGTTGGCGGAAGCGCCGTAGAGATACCACACCTTGTCGCCGTACTGGATGGCGACGGTGCCCGCGATCGGCTTGCCCTCGTGATAGGCCATGTAGAGCCTCGCGTGCAGGCCGAACGCGTCCAGCATCCGCTCGAAATAAGCCTGCGGACGCGTGGCAAAACCGTCGCGCTCGCCGGTGGTACGCATAATGGGCACGAATTCCGAGAGCGTTTCCTTCGGGCAGATCTTCACTTCCACGCCGCGCCGCTTGGCCAGGCGCACATTGTAGCGTGTTTTGGAAGAAAAGCCCGCAAAGATCTCGTCCTGCGTCTTTCCTTCAATATTTAAGCGGAAAACGAAGCGCGGCTGGATCTCGTCGAAATTCTTGCCGCCGTCGTGCAGTTGAAACGACAGGGCCTCCATCGATTTTGTAAAAGCCTCGTTCGTTTTCAAAATATCCGGGTCCATCTTGATGAGATACGCTTTGTTTTTGACCGCCAGCGCGCGCAGGCCGCCCACCAGTTTGGCGA
Source organism: uncultured Ethanoligenens sp. (assembly GCA_963545875.1). GTDB lineage: Bacteria > Bacillota > Clostridia > Oscillospirales > Ethanoligenentaceae > Ethanoligenens. Next base: position 3,687 of record CAUULH010000050.1, on the reverse strand, counting down.
GTGTATCGGTGTCGGCCGGGTCGCAGACCGGGCCGCGCGGCGCGTACATCAGCGTCGTAGGCAGGCAGGGCACCGGGCGTGTGAGCACGGAGACACCGCCGATGATGGCGCCTTCGGCGTTTTTCTCCACCACGGCGTCCCATTTCCATTCGTTTTTCACTTCGCCCCATTCCGGGCTCTGCATGAAATGCCCCTTCGGGTGCTTTTGCAAAAAAGCCCGATAGACATCTAAGTCTTCTTTTTTGAGAATTTCCAAAAACATGGACTCCTTTCGAGTGTTTCAGCAACTTCCGCCGCCTTTCGGGCAGAAGCGGAGAGAATGTCTATCTTATGATTATAGCATTCCCCATGCGGCTTTGCAATGACACGCTCCGCGGCCGAAACGTTCTTTTTTGTAAAAAAGTCTTGACCCGGTTCCCGTTTCGTGGTACACTGAATATACCTCACAAGGGTCTTTTTTTATGCCTTTTTGACTCCTTTTTTGAGGGAGGCCAAAAAATTCCGTCACATCGGGAGGTGCCGTTATGAGAGTAAAGGTCACATTAGCCTGCACAGAGTGCAAGCAGCGCAACTATGATACGATGAAGAACAAGAAGAACGATCCGGATCGGCTGGAGATGCGGAAATACTGCCGCTTCTGCCGCAAGAACACCCTTCACCGGGAAACCAAATAAAGGCGGGAGGAGATTTCGATGGCAGGTTCTAAGAACAAAGAACCGATTCCGCTCCATCCGAAACAGGCCGTAGCCGCAAAGAAAAAAGGCAAACGCTCCGACTCGATCAAGCGCTTCATGCGCGATCTTCGGGCGGAATTCAAAAAGATCATCTGGCCGAACGCCCATACCGTGTTTACGCACACGGTCGTCGTCGTAGTCACGATGATCGTTATCGGCGCGCTGGTCACGGCCTGCGATTCGCTCTGCGTCACGGGTTTTGATAAGCTGGTCAATTCTACCACATCGAGCAGTACGACCACATCGAGCGTTTCGGTGACGTCGTCCAGCTCCACAACGTCGACCAGCTCGACATCGTCGTGATCGTTCGCAGAGCAAATGATGCCCGGGAGGCGAATGCTCTTTCATGTCTGAAAACGCAAAATGGTATGTGGTGCATACCTATTCGGGCTACGAGAACAAAGTGGCTTCCAACCTGCAGACGATCGTGGAAAACCGCAGCCTGCAGGATGTAATCCAAGAGATCAAGATCCCGACCGAAATGGTCACGGAAGTCAAGGACAACGTGAAGCGCGAAGTCGAGCGCAAACTGTTTCCGGGCTACGTTCTCGTAAAAATGGAGCTCAACGACGACACTTGGCACATCGTGCGCAATACGCGCGGCGTGACCGGATTCGTCGGCTCCGGCAACCGCCCCGAACCGCTGACGGAAAAGGAAGCGGCGGGGCTCGGCATGGACAAGCGCGAAGTCGAGGTCAACTACGCGGTGGGCGACAGCGTCCGCATCGTGGAAGGCCCGCTCGACGGCTTCATCGGCACGGTGAACCAGCTGGATACGGACAAGAACCAGGTAACGGTGACTGTCTCCATGTTCGGCCGCGAAACGCCGGTGGAGCTCGAGCTTGACCAGGTAGAGACCGTTTCGTAACGGCCGTTTTTCGGTAGCACGCGGCAAAAGCCGCTTGTTTCGCCGCGCTTCGGCGCGGCTGTGGGAGGAAGCGCAGTTCGGCGTTTCCGCCATTTACCACATTCAGGAGGTGCAACAATGGCTAAAAAAGTAGTCGGTATCATCAAACTGCAGATCCCCGCGGGAAAAGCCACGCCGGCGCCGCCTGTTGGCCCGGCTCTGGGCCAGCACGGCGTCAACATCATGGCGTTCACCAAAGAATTCAATGAGCGCACGAAAAGCAACGCGGGCCTCATCATCCCGGTGATCATCACCGTTTTCGCCGACCGTTCGTTCACGTTCGTCACCAAGACGCCGCCGGCGGCCGTCCTTATCAAGAAGGCGCTCGGTCTCGAAAAAGCGTCCGGCGTGCCGAACAAAACGAAAGTCGGCAAGATCACCAGAGAACAGCTCCAAAAGATTGCCGAGCAGAAAATGCCCGACCTAAACGCCGCGAGTCTGGACGCCGCCATCAGCATGATCGCGGGTACGGCGCGCAGCATGGGCGTGGAAGTCGCGGACTAATGCTCCCCCGGTGGGAGGAAGTTTCCGCTATGAACCACTAATGAGGGAGGTTTTACGCAAATGAAACACGGAAAAAAATATACCGACAGCGCAAAGCTGATCGATTCCGCCAAGCTGTACGACCCGGCGGAGGCTATGGGCCTCTGCTGCCAGACAGCCAAGGCTAAATTCGACGAGACGGTGGAAGTCCACGTCCGTCTGGGCGTTGATTCGCGCCATGCCGACCAGCAGGTCCGCGGCGCGGTCGTTCTGCCGAACGGCACGGGCCGTTCCGTCCGCACGCTGGTCTTTGCCAAAGGCGACAACGCCAAGGCCGCCGAGGCCGCCGGTGCCGACTATGTGGGCGCCGAGGACTATATGGAAAAGATCCAGAAAGAAAACTGGATGGACTTTGACATGGTGATCGCCACGCCGGACATGATGCGCATCGTGGGCCGCTTAGGTAAGATCCTCGGCCCGCGCGGCCTCATGCCGAACCCGAAGGCCGGCACTGTCACCATGGACGTCGCCCGCGCCGTCAAAGACGCCAAAGCCGGTAAGATCGAGTATCGTCTCGATAAGACGAACATCATCCACTGCGTCATCGGCAAAGCATCTTTCGGCTCCGAAAAGCTGGGCCAGAACTTCGATACGCTGCTCGGCGCCATTGTAAAAGCCAAGCCTTCGGCTTCAAAAGGCCAGTATATCCGCTCCTGCTCCATCGCCACCACGATGGGCCCCGGCGTGCATATCAACCCGGCCAAGGCCGGCATCGAAAAAGCGGCCGAGCAAGCCGCGGGTTGACACAATACCCTATAAAGAGTATAATGCTAACGTTGCGGTTTTTCCGCAGTGTTTTCTCAAAGACAGCGGGCGCCGAAAGGCTCAATCCATTGCCTGCCGAGGGAAAATTTTCGGCGTGTCCTTCACGGGCGCAAAGCGCAGGAAAATTTAGATCCTTCGGCAGCGATGCCGGAGGATTTTTTATCGCCTGCTTTTGACAGGAGGTGAATCGATTGCCAAGTAAAAAGATTCTCGCTGAAAAACAACAGATGGTCGAGGAACTTTCCAAGATCATGAAGGAATCCGCCAGCGGCGTTATCGTGAACTACACGGGCGTGACGGTGGAAGACGACACCGCGCTCCGCAAAGAGCTCCGCACCGCCAAGGTCTCCTATTCTGTGAAGAAGAACTCCATCATCAGCCGCGCGGCGGATGCCGCGGGCCTTTCCGGCATGGACGAATTCTTGAAGGGCGCCACCGCCATCGCGATCTCCGCGGAGGACCTCGTGGCTCCGGCCAAGATCCTGTCCAAGTTCGCGAAAGATCACGATTCTTTCAAGATCAAGGCGGGCTTCATCGAAGGTAAAGTGGTGAGCGAGCAGGAAGTCAAGACTCTTGCCAGCCTGCCGCCGAAAGAAGTGCTCATCGCGCAGGTTCTCAGCGGCTTCAACGCGCCGATCGCCGGCTTTGCCAACGTGCTCAACGCCAATCTCCGCGGCCTTGTGGTGGCTCTTAACGCCATCGCCGAGCAGAAAAAGGACGCGGCCTGATCCGTTAACG
>CAUULH010000049.1:0-8249 GCA_963545875.1 uncultured Ethanoligenens sp. | reverse complement strand
GCGGTCATAGAAGCCATGCCTTTTCCCCCCTTTTTGGATCTCTTTCTCTATTTTGGCTTTCCGGCGGCGAAGATATACCGCCCCGCGCCGCGGCGCCGCAAAAAAAATCCCGCCTTCGGGGCGGGAAAAAGAAAAGGTGAAACTTCCGGCGGCCGATGCCGCTTCCTTTTTTTCCTTGACTACGCGGGGGCTTTTATGTAGTCTTCGCTTTCCCGCGGTTGACGCTCAGTCCGAAACTGACGGAAAGAGCCTGATTGATCCGTTGCATGGAGGGAGAATCGACCTCTCCCATGTGCTCTTTCAGGCGGCGTTTGTCCAATGTGCGAATCTGCTCCAAAAGAACGACCGAATCTTTTGAGAGCCCGCAGGTATCCGCCTGAAGACTGATATGCGTAGGAAGTTTTGCCTTGCCGGTCTGACTGGTGATCGCGGCCGCGATCACCGTGGGACTGTACCGGTTTCCCACGTCGTTCTGGATGATGACGACCGGCCGAATCCCGCCTTGTTCAGACCCGACGACCGGGCTTAGATCCGCATAATAGATATCTCCTCTGTGCACCGTCACAGCAGCCACGCTCCGATTTCTTACTTTTGTACGTCCGCTTCTATTCTGCCCGATTTCCGGCTTTTTAATCATTCTGCTTTTTCGGGGCGGCAGTTTTTGCCGCTTCTGCTCTATTGTATTCCGCCAAAGAGAAAACGGACAACGTCCCGGCACGCTTCTTCTTCTTTTACATACAATAAAGCAGGCGCAAAAACGCCTGTCCCGATCTTCTCCGATACCGGAAAGTTTTTGCCGTTTTGGCTTTACAGGAGCTGATCTTATGCCGAATCTGGACTGCTGTCATGCCGCACCGCCGTTCACGCCGACCTGCCGGGCCTGCACGGACCTGGGCTGCCGCGGCGTGCGCTTTTTTTCGCAGACGCGGCGCGACTGTTTCTGGCCGATCTTTTCGCATCCGCAGTGGCTTTGCTGCCGCATCCTCTACTGCTGCCGCGGCAGACGCTGAAAAGAAAACCGCCGCATGACAAAAAAGGGGCTGTATCCGCGCTGAACGACAGTGCAGGATACAGCCCCTTTTGGTCTGCTTAATCCAAGATTATCGGTGAAAACTTACTTGATGCGATTTCCGCTCACATTTTCGCGTGGCAGGTGCGCGAGATCACATCGAGCTGCTGTTCTTTCGTCAGGTCGATGAACTTGACCGCATAGCCCGAAACACGGATCGTAAAGTTGGCATATTCCGGCTTTTCGGGATGCGCCATCGCGTCTTTCAGCTTTTCGACGCCGAATACGTTGACGTTCAGGTGGTGTGCGCCGCGGTCAAAATAGCCGTCCAGCACATGGACGAGCGTTCCGCTCTGCTCGCCCGCCGTATGGCCGAGTGCGCCCGGGCTGATGGTCTGCGTGTTCGAAATGCCGTCGAGCGCGTACTCGTAAGGCAGTTTCGCCACCGAGTTGAGGGAAGCGAGAAGCCCGCTCTTTTCCGCGCCGTAAGACGGGTTGGCTCCGGGAGACAGCGGCGTCCACGCCTCGCGTCCATCCGGAAGCGTACCGGTATTCTTGCCGTAGACCACGTTGGACGTAATGGTCAAAATAGAGGTCGTCGGCTCCGAATTGCGATATGTGTGGAATTTTTCGAGCTTTTTCATAAAGATCTTGAGCAGCCAAACGGCGATATCGTCGGCACGGTCGTCGTCGTTGCCGTAGCGCGGGAAGTCGCCTTCGATCTTGAAGTCCGTCGTGATGCCATTTTCATCGCGCACAGGCGTCACTTTGGCATATTTGATGGCGGAAAGGGAATCGACCACATGCGAGAAACCGGCGATGCCCGTGGCAAAAGTCCTTCTCACATTGGTGTCGATCAGCGCCATTTCGGCCGCTTCATAATAATATTTATCGTGCATGTACTGGATGAGGTTGAGGACGTTCACATAGAGTCCCGCCAGCCAATCCAGCATGACGTCGTATTTCGCCATCACGTCGTCGTAATCGAGGACCGCGGACGTGACGGGACGGTAAGCCGGCCCGACCTGCTGATGGGTCTTTTCATCCACGCCGCCGTTTATCGCATAGAGCAGGCATTTGGCCAAATTGGCTCTCGCGCCGAAGAACTGCATCTCCTTGCCGGTCTGTGTGGCGGATACGCAGCAGCAGATGCTGTAATCGTCGCCCCACACCGGGCGCATCACATCGTCGTTTTCATACTGGATGGAGCTCGTTTTCACGGAGATCTGCGCCGCATATTCTTTGAAGCTCTCCGTAAGGCGGGAAGAATAGAGGACCGTCAGGTTCGGCTCCGGCGCCGGGCCCATGTTCTCGAGCGTGTGCAGGAAGCGGAAGTCGTTCTTGGTGACCATGTGGCGGCCGTCCATGCCCATGCCGGCCACTTCCAGCGTGGCCCAGACGGGATCGCCGGAAAACAGCTGATTGTAAGTGGGGATGCGGGCAAATTTGACCATTCTGAGCTTGAGCACCAGATGGTCGATCAGCTCCTGCGCCCCTTTTTCCGAAAGCGTTCCCTCTTCCATGTCGCGCTCGATGTAGATATCGAGAAACGTGGAGACGCGGCCGACGCTCATCGCGGCGCCGTTTTGGCTCCGAATGGCGGCCAGATAGCCGAAATACAGCCACTGAACGGCCTCTTTGGCGTTGGCGGCAGGTTTCGAGATATCGAAGCCGTAGCTCGCGGCCATCTGTTTCATCTGCCCCAGGGCACGGATCTGATCGGAAAGCTCTTCGCGCTGGCGGATGATATCGTCCGTCATGGTGCCGGAACCGCAGTTGGCAAAATCGTCTTTTTTCCCGGCGATCAGATAATCGATACCGTAAAGCGCCACGCGGCGGTAATCGCCGACGATGCGTCCGCGGCCGTAGGTATCCGGCAGGCCGGTGATGATCTTATTGTGCCGGGCTTTTTTCATTTCCGGCGTATAGGCGTCGAAAACGGCCTGATTGTGTGTCTTGTGATATTCGGTAAAGACCTTGTGGAGCTGGGGATCGGGCGTGTAGCCGTATGTCGTGCAGGCTTCTTCCGCCATCTTGATCCCGCCGTAAGGCATGAAAGCGCGTTTGAGCGGCGCATCCGTCTGCAAGCCCACGACCTGCTCGAGATCTTTGGTCTCATCGCCGATATAGGCCGGGCCATAGGCGTTGACGCCGGAGACCACTTTCGTCTCCATATCCAGCACGCCGTTCTGAGCGCGCTCCTGCTTCTGCAGATCCTGGACCTTTCCCCAGAGCGTATCCGTCGCGTCCGTCGGGCCTTCCAGAAAGCTCTGGCCGCCGTCGTACTGGCTGTAGTTGTTCTGGATGAAATCCCTTACATCGATGCCGCCCGTCCAATGCGAACCTTTAAAATTCCGCCATTCCTTTTTCATTGTGCAGCTCCTTACTAACCTCAATATCCCGGCGGCTTTCTCGCGCCGCTTTTTATCTTTTCTATACTCTACCCGAATTTGCCCGACAATTCTTTGATTTCAATCAAGAAATGATTTTTTTATTGTACTCAATACAACAAAAAGACCGCAATCAAACGGCCGCCGCGCCGTTTTCCCCCCGCAGGATGCGTTCCGCGTTTTTCACGCGTTCCGCGCTGGGCGGCTCCACGCCTTTGAGCGTATAGGGAATGCCCAGCTTGTCCCACTTGAACTCTCCGAGCGAGTGATACGGGAGAACCTCGATCTTTTGGACATTTTTCAAGGTCTCGATGAAATCCCGCGTTTTTTGCAGAAAAACGTCGTCGTCCGTGACGCCCGGAACGAGCACATGACGGATCCAGATCGGCTTGCCGATATCAGAAAGATAGCGGCACATCGCCAGGATATTCTCATTGGACCAGCCCGTCAGCTTTTTGTGCGCCGCGGGGTCGATATGCTTGATATCCACCAAAAGAAGGTCGGTATAACACATCAGTTCGCGGAATTTTGAAAAAAACGGCTCCTTTTGGGTGAAAGGCTGACCGGCCGTATCCACGGCGGTGCCGATACCGCGAGCCTTGGCCTTTTTGAACAGGTCGATCAAAAAATCGATCTGCAAAAGGGGCTCGCCGCCGCTGACCGTGATCCCGCCGTTTTTGCCCCAATAGCTGCGATACCGCTCGGCCTGGTCGAGAAGCTCGTCCGCCGTGCGCCGGTCGTCCGAACGAGGATCCCAGGTATCGACGTTCTGGCAGTAGCGGCAGCGCATCAGGCAGCCTTTCAAAAAGATCACAAAGCGGATGCCCGGCCCGTCAACGGAACCGAATGACTCCGTGGAATGGATCGCTCCTTTAATCATCGGACAGCGGCCCCCTTTCAGCATGACCAGCATACGCCGGCGGAGCCGCCTTTTCTTTGATCGTAATCAATCTTCAGCGCCGCCGGCATGATATATTTTTTTCAATCCGCTCCGGTCGATGACCCGGAGCTTCCCCTGACCCAGCCGATTGATCAGGTGCGCCGCCTCGAACTGGCTCAGATTGCGGCTCACCGTCTCCGGACGGAGCCCGATGCTGGCCGCGATATCCGACAATTTCAGCTTGATCTCCGGCCCGACGCACCGCTCGTCCCGATCCAGCAAAAAGCCCGCCAGCCTCACCTTCGGGTCCCGGATGGAAAGCAGCAGGACTTTTTCGTTGGCGTCTTTCAGCCGGGTGGAAAGCAGCGCGATCAGGCTCATGGCGACATCCGGGCGGTTGGCGATCAGATGGATGAAATCGCTCTTTTTGATCTCGCACAGTTCCACAGCCGAAAGGCACACCGCGGAAAAAGTGAAAGCGGCATTATCGGGAAAAAGCGGCTCCCATATGGCGTCTCCGTCGTGAATGATGTCGAAGATGTATTCGTTTCCGTCCGCATCGTATTTACAGAGCTTTATCCGCCCTTTTTTGATGAGGAGGATCGACTCGGCCTTTTCCCCCACTTGGAACAAAAAACTGCCTTTGGCGCGCACCGTATGGATGGAATGGGCGGCCAGGCTGTTCCGCGCGTTCTCCGGAAGGGCGCTGAACAAAGGGATCTTTCTCGCGCACAGCATGCCGTTCTGGCAATGGGTGCATGCGGGCGGCGCTTTTTTCTCTGATTCTTCCATGATTTGATTTCTCCCTTTGGTTTTTTATTCCAATCGTGTTCTTTTTCTTTTATCATAACACAGAGCGCGCGGAGAATAAATGCGGCCGCGTCTCGATTTTTCTCGATTTTTTTCAAAAAAGCTCATAAACGGCGCGCGCCGTGGAAAAACTAAGCCCGTAACCTACTGAAAGGAAGTGTACCAAATGTCTCAATTAAACCAGATGGAGCTTCAAAATCTTCGGCACACGATCGGCGCGCACGACGCGGCCTGCCAGAAATTACAGTCGTATGCCCAACAGGCCACTGATCCCCAGGTCAAAGGCTTTTTTGAAAAATCCGCTCAGGGCGCACAAAGCACGAAGCAAAAACTGATGTCGTTTCTGAACTGAAGGAGGCCGACATGTTACAGGAAAAAACCATGGTGAACGACGCGCTTTCGGATGAGAAAACGGAGCTGACTTTTTACGCCAACTTCATCTCCGAATGCGCCAACCCGCAGCTGCGCTCGATGATCCAGCAGATCCGCAACAACTGCGAGACCTCGCAGTACGAGCTTTTCCAGATCGCGCAGTCCAAGGGCTATTACAAGCCGGCACAGCAGGCCAGCGACAATGAGATCCAGCAGGTAAAATCCCAGTTTTCAGCCTGAACGCTCTACAACACATCCACGGAAAAAGGCTGCCGCAAGCGATTTGCGGCAGCCTTTTTTTACGGCGGAGCGCCGTCATCCTTCTTTTGCTGTCGGCAGAACGCCGCGTACCGGTCCGCGATATCGGGATTTTCCAGCATGAACCGGACAAAAGAACGGATGCGGTCCGTGGTAGCCGCGTTGAGCATGTGCTCGATCTTCTCGGTCTCCTCGAGAAGCGAAGCCTCTTCCACGCCGATGAGGCGCAGGAATCTTTCAATCAGCAGATGGCGGTCGAGCAGCTCGCTCCCGACTTTTCCTCCGCGCTCTTTGAGCAGGATGTAGCCGTATTTTTCATATTGGACATAACCGGACTGCGCCAGCCGCTGCACCATTTTGGTGGCGGAGGACGGATTGACATGCAGCGCATGCGCAAGCTCATGCACGCGTGTAAAAGAAAGGCCGTGCGTCAAGCGGAAGATCATCTCCAGATAATCTTCCATCGAAGGCGTCAGTTCGGCCTTTTCCCGCTTCAAATACCCGTTCTGCGTGTGAAAATCGCGGCTTTCCATCGCCCCGCCCCGTTTCTTTCCTTCTATTTTATTCCGCGGGCCGAAAAAAGATACGTGCAGACCTTTCAGGCGGAAAACGGCGGCTCTTCCTGCATGAAAAGCGAGACGAAGCGGCGGGCCGCGACGGAAAGATACCGATCTTTGAGCCAGATGACGGCGACGCTCGTGCATAGAGAAGGCTCCGCCAGTTCGCGGCAGGCGAGCGGCAGATCTTCCGCCGGACGCATGGCGGAAGCCGGCACGACCGCGACGCCCAGCCCGCTGACCGCCCAGGTGAGCAGTGAACGCACATCGTCCCCGCGGCAGATGATCTGCGGTTTGAAATCCCGGCAGGCCTGTAAAAAAATCGCTTCATACCGCCTGTGCATGATGAGCGGCAGATCGCCGAGCGCCGCGGCCGGCATGGCGCCGGGCTCATCCAGCAGCGCGTACTTCGCTGCGCCGGCGGCCACCATCGGCTCGTCCGGCTCCGGGCTGCGGCGCACTTCAAAAGGTGCCTGATCAAAAGGAGTGCGGATGATGCCGATCTCCACGGCTTCTTCTTTTAAGAGCTCGATGACGCGATAGGTGTTCCCTTCCCTGATCTGAAAATCCACCGTTGGATAGCTCGCATGATAGGCGCACAAAAGCGGCGGCAGGATCGTCGCGCCGGAAGAAGCCACCGTGCCGATAGACAGCGGCCCATGCGGGCCTTTCTGATAATCGGCCATCTCTCTTTCCACATCTTCGAATCCGGAAAGCACCTCGCGCCCGCGCCTGGCCAGGATACGCCCCGCGCCCGTGAGGCGGATGCCGCGGCCCGAACGCTCCAGCAGTCTGACGCCAAGATCCTGCTCGAGCAGTTTGATCTGCTGGCTGAGCGGCGGCTGGGCGATATGCAGCTTTCTCGCCGCGCGCGTCACCTGCCCTTCTTCGGCCACCGCCAGAAAATACCGGAGCTGTCTGCTGTTCACGGCCTTCATCCTTTCCCGTCTGATCTCCCGTCTCATGGTAACGCAGAGAAGACGGGCTGTAAAGAGCCCGGACGAAAAAGGGCTTTTTTACAAGCGGGATCACCGGGCGCGGCGCTGTCTTGGAACGATGAGACCGCAGGCGATCTTCCGTCCTGCGTTTCCCGCCGGCTGCGTATGAAAATCATCCGGGTCCAGATGGATCACGACCGATCGTCCGATGACCTGACGCACGGTAAAGCGGCTGGTCAGAAAACTCAAATACGCGGAGCCGTTCCCCGTTTCGATAAGCGGCGGAAAATCGCCGGCGTGCATGGGATGCGGCTGCCCGCCCGGATTGAAATGCCCGCCTGCCTGCGGGAAAGCGTTCGCCGGGTCGTTCCCGGCCGGGCCGCAGGGACCTTCATGCAGATGAAAAGCAAAAAAGCCCGTCGGCGTGATGGGCAGACCGCGGACATCCGCTTCCACGGCAACGCCGTCCGGCCGCTGCGTGAGGATCACGCGCCCACGGAGCCGCGTATAGCCAGCCGCCCCCGATAAAACCGCTGCGGCGCTTTCGGACAAACGCGAAGTGCCCGACGCGACCTCTATGTAGGGATAAGTATCCACTCAGTTCCTCTCCTTCCCGATCTCGGCGTGGCCGTAAGGCCCGCACAAAGCAACTATATGCGCGCGCCGGGCGCGGCGTGCCTGTCCCGCTCTGCCAGGCGTCTCTTTTTTTCTTCGGCGGAGCGGACAAACCGCGCTTTGGCTGCACGTTTTTGTTCGTTTGGATAAACAAAAATGCGTCCAAACCCGCCGAGATCGGTACAAAATGCGGTTTTTGTTTATCGCATCAAACAAATCCCGCCGGGAAAGCCCAAACTTATCGATTCTGCCCGAAAGCAAAAACAGCTCAAGAAAAGACCGCCGCGGGAAAATCCGACGGCGGTCTTTTTCTTCACATCGTTTTTGACAAGATCCTTATGAATCTCCTCCCACGGCAAGGGAATTCAGCTTTTCCGCATAGGTGACCAGCTTTCCGGCCACGGCGGTAGCGATCTGGTC
>CAUULH010000048.1:0-8361 GCA_963545875.1 uncultured Ethanoligenens sp. | reverse complement strand
TCATCACAACGATATGCCGGTGCGCCCAAGGCCTGAGCCAAAATCCCTGCCCCCATGCCGAAACCGACCACCGGCTTTCCTGCATGAAGCATCATGCGAACATATTCCACTTCGCCGTAAAGCCATGGGGCGGCATCTTTGTTCCACAAATGCTGCCGCCCGCCGTGAAGCACAGCTAAATCAAAGTCGCACAGTTTGGGAAAATCTTCATTTTGATTCACTTGGACTTTTCTGGATAGGTTTATCCGTCGGTCTGCAAGCCAATTTTCGAGGCCGGTCTGAATAGAAATACGTTCTTTCATATGCAAAAATTCGACACTCTTCACCGTTTATCCCTCTCCAATAGAAGTCAATCTCTTTATCTCCATCTGCCGGCAACGTCCTTTATTCAAAAGGGATGCGCAAGCCGCTAAAATGTGGTACGATAGAGAAAAGAAAATAAATCAAATTTCTTTATACACATTCGTTTTTTCGAAAAGGAACAGGACATGATCACTCGATCCATCCAACATCCGGATTTCATGCAGATACGTGACGACGATACCGGCAAGATCTTCTATGGCTGCGACCAGGAATGGTACCACTCGAAACTGCAGCGCCTTGCCGGCTGCGGGCCTACTACGGCAGCTACCATCCTGAGCTATCTGAAAAAGCCGAAAAAGGCAACCGTTTTCGACCCGCCGCTCAAAAGCACCTGCCTTGCAGAAATGGAAGAGGTATGGAAATCGGTGACACCTGGACCCCGGGGCATCCCTTCCACCGCCATGCTTCGGGCCGGCCTGCTCAAGCTTGCCCAAGCAAAAGGTGTGTGCTTCGACATACGCCGACTGGATATTCCCGCCAAACGGGAAAAACGGCCGCCTTTTTCCGCCGCGCTCGACTTTTTGGCCGACGCCTTGAAAAAAGATCTGCCTGTTGCGTTCTTAAACTTGCACAACGGTGACGTGGCCGGCTTGGACGCCTGGCACTGGGTTACGATCATTTCCATATCTTTCGAGCCGGATGGCAGCATTGCCGAAATCAAGATCTTAGACGAGGGGTTGTGCAAAGCCGTGGATTTTGCCTTGTGGTTTCGGACAACGCGGCTTGGCGGCGGCCTGCTCACGTTTGATCTTGCCTGAACGATTCATGATTCATCCCACACGCTCGATCTCTTTTTTTAGACGCTGGATGATGCGTTTTTCCAACCTGGAGATGTACGATTGGGAGATCCCCAGTAAATTCGCCACTTCTTTCTGCGTCTTGCCCGCGCCGCCCTGCAGCCCGAACCGCATTTCCATGATGATACGTTCCCGCTTTGATAGATGCGCGATGGCCGTCTCGAGCAAATGGATATCCACATCCCGTTCGATATGCAGATGGACGGCGTCGCTGTCTGTCCCCAGCACGTCGGAAAGCAAAAGCTCATTGCCGTCCCAGTCCACATGCAGCGGCTCGTCGATGGATACCTCGTTTTTTTGGTTCTGGGTTTTCCGTAAAAACATCAAGATCTCGTTCTCGATACAGCGGGAAGCATAGGTGGCCAGCTTGATCCCCCTTGACGGGCAGAACGTATTGACAGCTTTGATGAGCCCGATCGTACCGATCGATACAAGGTCCTCTACGCCCACGCCCGTGTTTTCAAACTTCTTGGCGATATAGACCACCAGACGCAGATTATGCTCGACGAGGCAGTCTCTGGCCTGTTTCTCGCCCGCTTCGAGCCCTTTGAGGCAGGCCGCCTCATCTTCCGCACCAAGCGGCGCCGGCAGGGTATCCGAGCCGTTGATATAATAGACACGGTCTTCAAGCAGTTTGCGGAGCGCGGCCGTGCAGATACGCACGGCCAGCTGGTAAATATCACGCAGGGCCGGCAAGAAAATCATCCCCCGATTCGATGGATAAGCGACGGAGAAAGCAGCGCCCGATAGCGTCCGTCGCTGCACAAGCGGCCTTCACAGACGGCTACGAACACCTCTTTGCTTATCAAGGTTTTCTTTTTTGAGCGAACGGCCACCTCGTCCGGCCGAAAAGCCGGCATCAGGCCGCTTTTTTCATTCAGTCCGCCGTATGGCACCGTTCGGAACCGTGTTCTCCATTCGCTGTTCTCCATTGCCGGAAGCGACTCGAGCGTCCCATTTTGAAAGAACGGACGCAGCGCCTCGGGAATGAGCCGGCAGACGGCGCCGTATTCCGCCACGAGCACCGGCAGACCGGAAAGCGGCTCACAGAGCGAGTTTCCGGTATCGAGCAGCGCCGGGAAAGATGCCGTTTGGTTATTCACGGTGACGGATAGCCGGTAAAAATCCGGTTCATGGCGGTGCAGCAGCCTCGAAAGCAGCGTGATGACGACATAGCTGGCCCCGGCAAACAGAATGAGCGTCACCGGCGAAAGATCAAAGTAGACGACACCATTGCGCATCAGCATCCCCGGCGGCGAGCAGAACAGATACAGGGCGAAAACGATTCCCCCAAACAGAAAACTGACTCCGTAAAAAAGCAGGATGAGCTGAACGAAGGGTTTCCAGCCGTTGATGCGGAAACTGAGCAGCACGATCCCGGCCGAAAAAACCACTTTCAAAAGCGCCGTATAAAGAAAACCCATTTCCGGCATGAGGATAAAAAGAGCATACACAGCGCCGACAGCCGCACCGGCCAACAGCCGCAGTCTTTTATCCTGCCGGTGCAAAACATGAGACACCGTAAGCAAGATAAAATAATTAACGATCAGATTGACGGCGAAAAGGACATCTATGTAAACGACATGTACCATGGCCTCGCCTCGAACAGCTTTTCTGCTTCCTGTACGGATCGGTTTTATTATACCTGCTTTTCTGTACAAGGTTTGTCATATTATGGATGTTTTCCCCTTAACACATGATTTCTGCGTGCGCGCTCTTTTTGCCGAGACGAAACAAGACCCAAAAATAACGGCATTCGGGCATCTTGGGGCAAAAAAAACCGGACGGCTAAAAGCCGCCCGGAAAAAACTCTGATTGGAAAGGGAAATTATTCTTTGATATCCGACACCATGCCGGAGCCGACCGTATGGCCGCCCTCACGGATGGAGAAGCGGAGACCTTTTTCAATGGCGATCGGCGTGATCAGTTCGACATCCATCGAAACATGGTCGCCAGGCATGCACATCTCGGTGCCTTCCGGCAGCGTGATGACGCCCGTCACGTCCGTGGTACGGAAATAGAACTGCGGACGATAGTTGTTGAAGAACGCCGTATGACGGCCGCCTTCTTCTTTCGTCAGCACATAGACCTGACCGGTGAATTTGGTATGCGGATGGATGGTGCCCGGTTTGCAGATGACCTGACCGCGCTTGACATCCTCGCGCTGAACGCCGCGGAGAAGGGCGCCGACGTTATCGCCAGCTTCGGCGAAGTCCAGCGTCTTGCGGAACATTTCAAGACCGGTAATGGTGGTCTTTTTGCGCTCGGTGGTAAGGCCGATGATCTCGACTTCGTCGCCGATCTTCGCCTGGCCGCGCTCAACACGACCGGTAGCCACGGTGCCGCGGCCGGTGATCGTGAAGACGTCTTCAACAGGCATCAGGAACGGCTGATCGCTCTTGCGGTCCGGCGTCGGGATATATTTATCGACGGCATCCATGAGCTCATGGATGCATTTGTATTCCGGCGCATCGGCATCGGTGGAAGTGCTCTCAAGCACTTTCAGCGCAGAACCCTTGATGATCGGCACATCGTCGCCCGGGAAGCCGTATTTGCTGAGCAGCTCGCGGACTTCCATCTCAACGAGGTCGAGCAATTCGGGATCGTCTACCTGATCGGTCTTGTTCAGGAAAACGACGATATAAGGCACACCCACATTCCGCGCGAGCAGGATGTGCTCACGGGTCTGCGGCATGGGGCCGTCGGCGGCGGAGACGACGAGAATGGCGCCGTCCATCTGCGCAGCGCCGGTGATCATGTTCTTAACATAGTCGGCATGACCCGGGCAGTCAACATGCGCATAATGACGCTTTTCGGTCTCATATTCGATATGAGCGGTATTGATCGTAATGCCGCGCTCGCGCTCTTCCGGCGCTTTATCGATCTGGTCGTAAGCCTGATATTTGGCTTCGCCCTTTAAGCCCAGCACCTTGGTAATGGCGGCCGTCAGGGTCGTCTTGCCATGATCAACGTGGCCGATCGTACCGATATTGACATGAGGTTTGGTTCTTTCGTATTTCGCTTTTGCCATGTGGTTTGTCCTCCTTTTATTCGGATAAAAATACAGGTTTCTTTGACCGCAGTCCACGAACCTATTTTATCAATTTAGAAGCGGGATTGCAAGGGAGAAACTCGTTTTTGCGCTCAAGCGTCGGCTTTTTTGGTCCTTGCGGAAATCACTTTTTCCGCCACGCTCTTCGGCACCTCTGCATAATGGTCCGGCTCCATGGTATACTGGCCGCGGCCCTGCGTCTTAGAACGAAGGTCCGTTGCGTAGCCGAACATTTCTGCAAGCGGCACGAATGCCGAGATCTGCTGCATACCGCTGCGGGCTTCCATACCCTGGATCTGACCGCGGCGGGAATTCAGGTCGCCGATGACATCGCCCATGTATTCTTCCGGTACGATGACGACGACTTTCATCATCGGCTCCAGCAGGACCGGATCGGCTTTCCGCATGCCTTCTTTAAAGGCCATGGAACCGGCGATCTTGAAGGCGAGCTCCGAGGAGTCGACTTCGTGGAACGAGCCGTCATACAGCGTGACTTTCACGTCCACGACGTTATAGCCTGCCAAGATGCCTGCCTGCATAGCGCCCTGGATACCGGCATCGACGGCCGGAATGAATTCCTTCGGGATGGCGCCGCCCACGATGCCGTTGATGAACTCGTAGCCTTTGCCGGGCTCGTTCGGATCCATCTTGATCTTGACGTGGCCGTACTGGCCGCGGCCGCCGGACTGACGCGCGTATTTGTGTTCCACATCGACCGGTTTGCGGATGGTCTCTTTATAAGCCACCTGCGGCTGGCCGACATTGGCTTCCACTTTGAATTCGCGCAGCAGACGGTCGACAATGATCTCCAGATGGAGTTCGCCCATGCCGGCGATGATGGTCTGGCCCGTTTCCTGATCGGTATAGGTCTTGAAGGTCGGGTCTTCTTCCGCCAGTTTGGCAAGAGCGACCGCCATCTTTTCCTGGCCGGCTTTCGTCTTGGGCTCGATGGCCACACGAATGACCGGTTCCGGGAATTCCATGGATTCAAGGACGATCGGGTGCTTATCATCGCAGAGCGTATCGCCTGTCGTCGTCTTTTTCAGGCCGACGGCCGCGGCGATGTCGCCCGCGTATACCGCTTCCATATCCTGACGGTGGTTGGCGTGCATCAGCAGGATGCGGCCCATGCGCTCCTCATCGTCTTTGGTGGAGTTGTAAACGGAATCGCCGGCGTTGACTGTTCCGGAATAGACACGGAAGAAGCACAGCTTGCCGACGAACGGATCGGTCGCGATCTTGAACGCCAGTGCGGAGAACGGCTCGTCGTCCGACGGCTTGCGCGTGGCTTCCTCGTCCGTACCCGGCACCGTACCTTTAACAGGCGGCACATCGGTCGGAGCGGGGAGATAATCCACGATGGCATCCAGAAGTTTCTGAACGCCCTTGTTCTTATAAGAAGTCCCGCAGGTGACCGGCACCAATTCGTTGGTAATGGTCGCCTTGCGGAGAGCCGCTTTCAGCTCTTCTTTGGAGATCTCCTGGCCCTCAAGATATTTTTCCATCAGCGCATCGTCGGTCTCAACGATGGCCTCGATCATCTTGCGGCGGTAATCGTTTGCTTTGTCCGCAAGGTCCGCGGGAATATCTTCCGTGCGCATATCCTTGCCGAGATCGTCATAATAGACATCGGCCTTCATATCCATCAGGTCGATGATGCCTTTAAAGGTTTCTTCTTTTCCGATCGGCAGCTGGATAGGCACCGGTGTGCATTTGAGACGGTCGATCATCTGATCGATGCAGGCGTAAAAATCGGCGCCCATGGTGTCCATTTTGTTGATATACACCATGCGCGGCACGTTGTATTTATCCGCCTGATGCCACACGGTCTCGGACTGAGGTTCCACGCCGCCTTTGGCAGCGAGGACTGTCACCGAGCCGTCCAGCACGCGCAGGGAACGCTCCACCTCAACGGTGAAGTCCACATGGCCCGGCGTGTCGATGATGTTGATGCGATGGTTTTTCCAGTAGCAGGTGGTAGCGGCAGACGTGATCGTGATGCCGCGCTCCTGCTCCTCTTCCATCCAGTCCATCGTAGCTTCGCCTTCATGGACTTCGCCCAGCTTGTGCGTTTTGCCCGTATAGAACAGGATACGCTCAGTGGTGGTGGTCTTTCCGGCGTCGATGTGGGCCATTATGCCAATATTTCGGGTCTTTTCGAGAGAAATTTCTCTTGGCATAGCGTCCTCCTTTCGCTCTTCCTCGATATCAGGCTATTCTCCGCGCCCTTACCATCTGTAATGGGCAAAAGCCTTGTTAGCCTCGGCCATTTTGTGCGTTTCTTCCTTCTTCTTCACGGAGCTACCGACATTATTGACGGCGTCCATGATCTCGTTGGCAAGGCGCTCTCTCATGGTCTTTTCGCTGCGGGCGCGCGAATAGGTGGTCAACCAGCGCAGTCCCAGCGTTTGGCGTCTCTCGGGACGAACTTCCATCGGCACCTGATAGGTGGCACCGCCGACACGGCGGGCTTTGACTTCGAGGACCGGCATGATGTTTTCCATCCCGGCCTCGAATTCCTCCAGAGGATCTTTCCCGGTCTTGTTCTTGATGATTTCGAAAGCGTCATATACGATTCGCTGTGCGACGCCCTTTTTCCCATCAACCATGATGTTGTTGATGAGTCTCGTGACCAGCTTAGAATGATAAAGCGGGTCCGGCAGGACATCCCTCATCGAAACGGAGCCTCTTCTTGGCACTTCGCTTCCCTCCTTCACATAATGAATTCACAGGTACTCGAAAAACAGCAAAGCCATTTTCCGTGGTGCGGCAGAGACATTTCGAAAAAGGGCGTGCCCTTTTCTATCAAAACTGCCCTGCTTAGCACATTAGGCAAACGGAAATTACTTGTTTTTGCCGGCGGCCGCGCCCGCTTTCGGACGTTTTGCGCCGTACTTGGAACGGGCCTGCATGCGCTTGTCCACGCCCTGAGCATCCAGCGTTCCGCGGATGATGTGGTAACGCACGCCCGGCAGGTCTTTGACACGTCCGCCGCGGATCAGCACAACGCTGTGTTCTTGCAGGTTGTGGCCGATACCCGGGATATAAGACGTGACTTCGATGCCGTTCGTCAGGCGGACTCTCGCGATTTTCCGGAGCGCCGAATTCGGCTTTTTCGGGGTCATGGTCTTAACGGCCGTGCACACCCCGCGCTTCTGCGGCGATTCCTGGTCGATGGCGATGTGCTTTTTGGTGTTGAGACCTTTCAAAAGCGCCGGCGCCTTGGCCTTTTTCGCGGAAACCTCTCTGCCTTTGCGGACCAACTGATTAAAGGTTGGCATATTGCACCTCCTCACAAAAAGAAAATTGCGGCGGGAAAGCAGACGCAAAATGTCTGCCGGCCCGGCCACAGATGGAGAGGCAGCCGTGTTTTAACATGGCTGCCCACACAAGTAGATATTATATCATGTTTTCAGACGGTCTGTCAATAGCCTGCCGGTGCGAAATCACAGTACGAGCGTCGGCGGCGCGTAGACGCGGGCGGCGAGCTCGGCGTCGATCTGATACAGGCCTTTTTTATCGCCGGCAAACAGGTCGTAGCGCTTGATGATATCGGTCAGGTTCTTTTCTTCTTCGCCCTGCTCTTTGACGAACCAGTCGTAGCACTGCACCGTGCGGAAATCGCCGGCTTTGAACGCTTCGCCATAGATTTTATGGATGCGCTCCGTCACGACTTTCTCATGGGCGAGCGCCGCTTCGAGCGGCTTTTTGAAGGAGTCGAACTCGGTGGTGACGCCTTTGACTTCCGTAAGCTTGAAGGCGTCGTCATTGTTGAGCAGGTACTGCATCATCAGATTGGCGTGGTCGAGCTCTTCCTTGACCTGGATGTTGAACCAGTTGGCAAAGCCGTTCAGATTTTTGTCCGAATAGAATTCGAACATGCCCAGATAGATGTAGGAAGAATACAGTTCGAAATTGATCTGGTCTTCGATGAGGTCTTTTATTTCCGGTTTTAACAAAATGAACACTCCTTTTTTAACGCTATAATATAGGAACGAAACCGATCTCCGGCGCCCGAAAATGGGAGATCAGGCTTCATAGCCCGCTTGTTTGACGGCATTCTTGATCGCTTCGATGGTGACGATCTCGTCGTCATATTCCACAGTGGCCCGCCCGTCTTCCAGGCTGACTTTGGCTTTTTTGACGCCG
>CAUULH010000047.1:0-8409 GCA_963545875.1 uncultured Ethanoligenens sp. | reverse complement strand
ACCTCCTCAAGTGCGGCAACCGCATCTTTGGAAATGAAGAACTTGTCGCTGTTGAGCAGATCATAGACATTGAGGCTGCCCGCTGTGGTCGTCTTGATGCCGGGGATGTTCCGCGCGCTGAGCACGAGGTTCTTCTCCACATCCTTCGTCACAAAGAGTGCCTTTTTCTCCGCTTTAAACTTGGCAAGGACTTCGACGACCTGCTTGGTCTTGATTTCCGGAAGGGAAAGGACATCCAGCACGACGAGCTCTCCATCTGCCACTTTGGCGGAAAGGGCCGACCGGACGGCCAGGCGGCGCACCTTTTTATTGAGCGAAAACGCATAATCGCGCGGCTTAGGGCCGAGGGCGATGCCGCCGTGACGCCACTGAGGCGCGCGCGTGGAGCCCTGGCGCGCATGGCCGGTGCCCTTCTGGCGCCACGGCTTGCGGCCGCCGCCGGAAACTTCGGTACGCGTCTTAGTGGACTGAGTGCCCTGCCGCTGGCCGGCCAGATAATGGACGACCGCCGTATGCACCGCCGTCTTATTCGGCTCTGCGCCGAAGACGGAATCGGCAAGCTCGATCTCTCCGACCTGCTCGCCCGCGAGATTGTAAACTGTCGCTTTAGGCATTGTGCATCCTCCTTCCCTTAAGCTTTTTTCACGCTGTCCGCCAGCACAACGATGCCCGATTTCGGGCCCGGTACTGCACCGCGGATCGCGATCAGATTCTTTTCCGCGTCGACTTTCACGACGTCGAGGTTCTGCACGGTAACACGCTCGTGGCCCATTTGTCCGGCCATCTTCTTGCCCTTGGGCACACGGGACATGTTCGTGCTGGCGCCCATGGAACCGACTTCACGATGGACCGGGCCGGTGCCGTGGGTCATCTTCAGGCGATGATGGCCCCAGCGCTTGATGACGCCGGCAAAACCTTTACCTTTGCTGGTGCCGGCCACATCTACATGGTCGCCCGCGGCAAAGACGTCCGCCTTGACGATGTCGCCGACCTTCAGGCCGCTGACATCTTCGAGACGAAACTCGCGGAGTACGCGTTTCGGCGCGACGTCCGCTTTTTCAAAGTGGCCTTTGTACGGCTTGTTGAGCAGCTTGTCGCGCACGTCGCCGAACCCGAGCTGCACGCTCTCGTAGCCGTCGTTTTCCACCGTTTTCTTCTGTACGACAACACACGGGCCCGCCTCGATCACAGTGACCGGGATGACGTTCCCGCGCTCGTCAAAAAGCTGGGTCATGCCGAGCTTTTTGCCGATGATGCCTTTTTTCATGGCTTCTGCCTCCTATTGGTTATTGGTTGGCGGCGTTTTCCGCCAACATGACCTGCGACACGGATCTCTCCGCGCGCGGGCGATCAGAGCTTGATCTCGATTTCCACGCCCGCCGGCAGCTCAAGGCCCATCAGGGCGTCCACCGTCTTGGGCGAAGGGCGCAAAATATCGATGAGTCTTTTGTGTGTACGGGTCTCGAACTGCTCGCGGCTGTCCTTGTACTTGTGGACCGCGCGCAGGATGGTCACGATCTCGCGGTCTGTCGGCAGCGGCACGGGGCCGGAAACACGCGCTCCGGTGCGTTTTGCCGTTTCCACGATCTTTTCCGCCGACTGGTCGATCAGCCGGTGGTCGTAGCTCTTCAGTCTGATGCGAATCTTTTCTTTTACTGCCATCTTGGCTCGCCTCCCTGAGATTCCGGTTGCTTTCGATACGAGAAATTTCAGACACACATCCGGGTGTTTCCTCTCCGGACAATGAAAAACCGGATAGCTGCATAATCGCAAACCTATCCGGGAAAACGTCGCATCGTCACGCAAGGGCGCAAAAAGCGCCCGGCGTCCAATCCTGGTGCCGCCCGGTTTAAAATCGGACATACTCCACGGAAATTCCCCGCCCGCAAAGGCGGCAACCTCCCGCTTCAACGCATATCAGCCTGCTTTTCAGCACGCTCTTTACATTATAACATGAGCAAAGCCATGCTGCAAGAAAAAGCGTTTAAAATATATGGAGAAATTTTGCTTTCAATTTTGTTGATAATGCCGAGCAGAGTGAACGCATCTTCGGCCGCGCGCACTGGAAAGCGGCAAAAACGGAGCCGACGGCAAAAATGGAGAACGTGTAATAACTTGGGGCCATGTAATGGGAAACGATCCCGGTGGAACCAGCCACATCCGTATAAGCCAACACGCCAATATGAAGCAGATAGGTCAGCAGCAGTCCTGTCAAGATCAGCCAGCCATCCCGAAGCGAAGCGAGCGAGCGTTGTTTGCTCCGCCTGTGACGGAAAAGGAAAACCGTCAGAAAAAAGAAGGACAGCAGGCCGGCGGCAGCAACCGGTTTTGCCAGAGCCACATATCCCCGGGCAATCTTTCGTAAAAGTTTGATCTTGGCCCCATCCGCAGGAAGCGGCAAGCCCTCAGCATAAAGTTCAGAGCGGAGAAAACTTTGCGCTGTTTCCCGTGCGGCCGCCGTGCCGGAACTCTCTCCGTTAACAATCACCGGAACACCGTCCGGTGAGGGAATGTAATTGGGAGATATCGCTTCTCGTATGAATGCGGTGTCTTTGAGACCATTGAGGAACGCGCGAATCACCGGCCGGACATAACGGGCATCCCACGGGGAAACGAACATGTGAACATACCCGCCCCGACGCTTTAATTCATTCTTTTGAAAGGCTTTTGAGATATCCTTTGTTACCTGAGCATAAAAAGCCTGTTGCTGTTTTGCCGTAATGTAACCAGCTGCCGGCAGCGCCATCCGAATATTCCAAACGAGATATTGGCAACTGTCTTTGCAGCCAGCAGGATCCCGAACGCCTATGTTCGGATCTTCCAACTCAGCTTTTAATTTTGCAAACGTGGGCGAGATCCGGTAGATCTTCTCGCGTGTGGACAACGGGACCGGGACCTGCGCTATCCAGACATCGGGCTGAATGCTTTCCATTGCTTCCATCATTTTCGGCAGATTCCCGCTCATCATATCTGTTACACCATAATAGCCGTAATACCGATAATTGACGGCGGATACGGAAAGAACGCTTCCCGCCATGATGAGCGGCACAAAAGCGGCGGCCGCGGCCGAACGGAGCAGCGCCTTTCCGCCTTGCCGGCGGCAGGAAAAAACCGTCACCGCCAAGCCGCCAAAAAGGAGCGGCATCATCCACATGGCATCTTCACGCAGCAAGAGATTTGCCGAACCTGCCATACCCGCCAAGATGCACTGGAAAGTCAGCCGTTTCCAACTGTCTTTTCGATGAAGATATACAAACAGAACGGCCGCGGCCAAGAGCAGAAAAAAATAGGGAGCGACCGCATCGCGATATGTCCTTGTAGCGGCCGCATTATACCCATAAGACAGCGGCATAAACAGGATCACCGAATAGAGAAGCGCCGCAAAAGCATAACTGTTGAACAGACGTCTGAACGCCCAGGCAACAGCGAGAGCGGCCGCAAAGCAAAGAAGCGTATTGCCAAGCAAATAGGGAATGCCCAGCTGATTGAGTGCGGCAAGATAGAAAGAAAACATCGGCCCTTTTTCCAATGTAAACTCGGTAAAAGAGCCCAGCCATTTAAAATGAGAAAGGGAAACAGCCGAAAGAATCTCTTGGCCGTCGTCAAACGGATCTGCCATGGCCGAGCGAACGATCAATCCGGTCATCAAGTAACACTTTGCTCCCAGCAGAGCCGCAACCCAAACCCAGAAAAAACGCCGGATATCGGTTGGACAGACCGGCCGGCATGCCTTTTTTTTCATAACTCAGATGATCCTTTGCCAAAATGATTTTTACGATGCGCCGTTTCCTATTATATGGCATCTATCAATAAAACACAAATTATCCCGCTCATAAAGTAAAAACGCCCGCCGCGGGTCCGCGGTGAGCGTTTTTAAGACCTTTGCCTGTCTGCCTTGGTTTATGCCGCTGTTTCGCTGCGGAGT
This sequence comes from uncultured Ethanoligenens sp., assembly GCA_963545875.1. GTDB lineage: Bacteria > Bacillota > Clostridia > Oscillospirales > Ethanoligenentaceae > Ethanoligenens. Next base: position 4,484 of record CAUULH010000047.1, on the reverse strand, counting down.
CTGCTGTGCCTGCTCCCGTAAAAAAAATAAATCACGAGCCCGATAACCAGCCAGATGACAAAACGCCATTTGGTCATATCGCTGAGCTGGAACGCGAGATAGATGCAGGAGGCCGCGGAAAGGATCGGGAGCACCGGCACCCACGGGCAGCGAAAAGGGCGCTCGAGTTCAGGCTGACGCTTGCGGAGCACGAGCACGCCGATCGCCACGATGACAAACGCGGCCAGCGTTCCGATATTGGTGAGTTCCGAAACGAGCGTGAGCGGGAAGAAGCCGGCGATAGCCGCCGTGACCACGCCGACCAGCACCGTGCTGAAGATCGGCGCGCGGCTCTTTTTCCCGACGGAACCGAGAACGCCCGGAAGCAGGCCGTCGCGCGACATCGCGAAGATGATGCGCGTGCCGCCGTAGGTCATCACGAGCAGAACGGACGTGATGCCGCAGATCGCGCCGACGGATACGATCGAAGCGCCGAAGCGCACACCCACATGCTCGAGCGCGTAAGCCACCGGTGCCGCATTGTTCAGCAGTTTATACGACACCACGCCGGTGAGGATGACGGAGACGACGATATACAGCGCCGTGCAGATCACGAGCGACCCGATGATGCCTTTCGCCATGTTCTTCTGCGGATTCCGCACTTCCTCGGCGGCGGTGGAAACGGCGTCGAATCCCAGATAGGCAAAGAACACATAGGCGGCGCCCTGCATCACGCCGCTCCAGCCGTACGGCATGAACGGATGCCAGTTGGCGGGGTTGACGTGACCCACGGCGAGAATGATGAACAGCGCGATGACCGCCAGCTTGACGGCTACGATGACGTTGTTGACCCAGACGCTCTGGCTGACGCCCGCGATCAAAAGTCCTGTGATGACCATGATGATGCAGACAGCCGGCAGATTGACGATGCCGCCGCTCATGGGCGGAGCCGTGAGCGCCGTGGGCAGCTTGATGCCCGCGTTGGCCAGCAGATCGGTGAAATAGCCGGACCAGCCGATGGCCACCGTGCCGACCGCCACCGAATACTCGAGGATGAGATCCCAGCCGATGATCCACGCCCAGAACTCGCCCAAAGACGCATACGAATACGTATAGGCGCTGCCGGCCACCGGGATGGCCGAAGCGAATTCCGTATACGTCAGAGCCGCCAGCGCGCAGACGAAACCGGACACCACGAACGACAGGACCAGCGCCGGTCCGGACATTTTGGCCGCCGCCACGCCGGTGATGACGAAAATGCCCGTACCCACGATGGCCCCGATGCCTAACAGCACGAGTTCGAGCGGACTGATGGCCTGCTTGAGAGACTGCCTTCCTCGTGTTTCCGCCAGCAGGCTGCCGACGGGCTTGACCGAAAAGATGCTTTTCATTCCAGCTCACTCCTTTGCAAAACGAAAAGGCAAAGAAAGCCCCTGCGGCCCCCTTGCCTTTTATTAAAAGAGAGTCCGGTTATTTGCCGGACGGATGCCCTATCAGTATGCCTTGCCCCAGACGACCATCTTTTTCGCCGGGCGGCTGCAGCAGACGCAGGTGCCCGAAACGGCCTCCTGCTCGAACGGGATGTTCCGCGACGTGACGCCCGCGACCTCGCGCAGCTTATCTTCGCAGGCGCGGTCGCCGCACCACATCGCTTTGATGAAGCCCGGCTTTTCCGCCGCGGTCTTTTTGAACGACTCGAGACCCGCGCAGGAATACGTCATGGCTTTCTGGCGGGCGGCCGCCTTTTCAAAGAGGGCTTGCTGCACCTCGTCGAGCAGCGCGGGCAGGCGCTCTTCCAGCCCGTCGAGCGGCAGGAAGATCTTCTCGCGGTCATCCCGCCTCACGGCGACGCACTGGCCTTTCGCCAGATCGCGCGGGCCGATCTCCAGACGGAGCGGCACGCCTTTCATCTCATATTCGGCGAATTTCCAGCCCGGTGAATTATCCGAGACATCGAGCTTGACGCGGAACGTCTTTTTCAGGCGCTCATACAGTTCGTTCGCCTTCTCGAGCACGCCGGGCTTATGCGCCGCGACGGGCACGATGACGATCTGCACCGGCGCGATGCGCGGCGGCAGCACCAGACCGCTGTCGTCCCCGTGCACCATGATAATGGCGCCGATGAGGCGGGTCGTGACGCCCCACGATGTCTGGAAAGGATATTGGAGCGTGTTGTCCCGCGCCGTGAACTGGATATCGAACGCGCGCGCGAAACCGTCGCCGAAATAATGCGACGTGCCGGTCTGGAGCGCTTTGCCGTCGTGCATCAGCGACTCGATGGAATACGTCGCTTCCGCGCCCGCGAATTTTTCCTTCTCGGTCTTTTGGCCCTTGATCACTGGCATGGCCAGCACGTTCTCGCAGAAATCGGCGTAGAGGTCGAGCATCCGGGTCGTTTCGCCCCGGGCCTCATCCGCCGTCTCATGCATCGTATGCCCTTCCTGCCAGAGAAATTCCATCGAGCGCAGAAACGGACGGGTCGTTTTTTCCCAGCGTACCACGGAGCACCACTGATTGTAGAGTTTGGGCAGATCGCGGTAGCTGTGGATGATATGCGAATAATGCTCGCAGAAAAGGGTCTCACTGGTGGGACGCACGCAGAGCCGCTCTTCGAGCTTTTCGCCGCCGCCCATCGTCACCCAGGCCACTTCGGGCGCAAAACCCTCGATATGGTCTTTTTCTTTTTGGAGCAGGCTCTCCGGGATGAACATGGGCATATAGACGTTCTCATGCCCGGTCTCCTTGAAGCGCGCGTCGAGGATCTTCTGGATGTTTTCCCAGATGGCGTAGCCATACGGGCGGATATACATGCAGCCCCGCACGGTGGAATAGTCCACCAGCTCCGCCTTTTTCACGATATCCGTATACCACTTGGCAAAGTCCTCCTCCATCGGAGTGATGGCCTCCACCAGTTTCTTCCCGTCTTTCTGCGCCATTCCGTTTCCGCCTTTCTTCTAAAAAGCCGCTTTCCGCAGCCGTTCTTATCTATTATAGGAGCGCGCCTGTCAGATTTCAACCAAAAAACAAAAGAAAAGCAGAAAGCACGGAGCCTGAGCTCCGCGCTTTCTGCAAAAAGGATATGAGGCTTACGCCATCAATACATGCCGGGTGCGCCGCCCATGCCGGGCGCGCCGACCGGGGCCGCGGGTTTGTCTTCTTTTTTATCGGCCACGAGAGACTCGGTGGTGAGCACCATGGACGCGACGGAAGCCGCGTTCTGCAGCGCGCTGCGGGTCACCTTGGTCGGGTCGACGATGCCGGCCTCGAACATATCGACATACTGTTCTTTCGCGGCATTGAAGCCATAGTTGACCTTGCCGGATTTCAAGATCTGGTCGATGATGACGGAGCCCTCGAGGCCCGCGTTGAACGAAATCTGGCGGATCGGCTCCTCCAGCGCTTTCACGACGATCTTGACGCCGGTCTTCTCATCCGGCTCCTGCTCCGCGTCAAGCAGCTTCTTGACTTCGGGCAGCGTGTTGAGGAGCGCCGTGCCGCCGCCGGCTACCAGGCCCTCGGCTACGGCCGCTTTAGTGGCTGCCAGCGCGTCCTCGATGCGGAGCTTCTTCTCCTTCATCTCGGTCTCGGTGGCGGCGCCGACTTTCAGCACCGCGACACCGCCGGCCAGTTTGGCGATGCGCTCCTGGAGTTTCTCTTTATCGAAATCGCTCGTGCTGTTTCCCAGCTGCCCGCGGATCTGCGCGACGCGGTCTTTGATGGCCTGCGAATCGCCGGCGCCCTGCACGATGGTGGTGTTCTCTTTGGTCACTTTGACCTGATGCGCATGACCGAGCTGGTCGATCGTGGCGTCTTTCAGCTCAAGACCGAGATCGCTCGAGATGACCTGGCCGCCGGTAAGGATGGCGATATCCTGGAGCATCTCTTTGCGGCGGTCGCCGTAGCCCGGCGCCTTGACAGCCACGCAGGTGAAGGTGCCGCGCAGCTTGTTGACGATGAGGGTGGAAAGCGCTTCGCCTTCCACATCCTCGGCGATGATGACCAGCTTGCCGCCGGTTTTGACGATGGACTCGAGCAGCGGCAGGATATCCTGCACGTTGGAAATCTTCTTATCGGTGATGAGGATGAGCGCATCGTCGATATCGGCTTCCATCTTATCGGTATCGGTCACCATATACGGGGTGACATAGCCGCGGTCGAACTGCATGCCTTCCACGACGTCCACGCTGGTCTCGGCCGTCTTGGAATCTTCGACGGTGATGACGCCGTCGCTGGTGACTTTCTCCATCGCTTCCGCGATCAGCTTGCCGATGAGCGCGTCGCCGGCGGAGATCGTCGCGGTGCTCTGGATATCGGAGCTGCCGCTGATCTTCTTGGAGTTTTTCTTCAACGCGTCCACAGCCGTGTCAACAGCCTTCTGGATGCCCTTTTTCACGGCCATCGGGTTCGCGCCCGCGGCCACGTTCTTCATGCCTTCGCGGATGAGCGCCTGCGCCAGCAGCGTGGCGGTGGTGGTGCCGTCGCCCGCGACGTCGTTCGTCTTGGTG
>CAUULH010000046.1:0-8499 GCA_963545875.1 uncultured Ethanoligenens sp. | reverse complement strand
TTTAAGAGCCGCTTGATGGCTTCTTCCCAGAGGCCGCGGTAGATGAGCTCGTTCCACTCCGGGATGAGGTTGTTGATGGGGCAGCCGGAAGCGGCGCGGCCCATCATCAGGCCGGAATGGCAGTACGGCGTGCCGCAGTCCATGCAGCGGGCGCTCTGGACGCGCTGTTTTTCCGGCGGAAAAGCGGTGTGGAATTCTTTCCAGTCCTTGATGCGCTCCAGCGGCTTGCGGTCGGGGGAGAGCTCGCGGGTATATTCGAGGAATCCGGTCGGTTTTGCCATGATGCAGTCCCCCTTATTTCACGCCCGCTTTGGCGGGCGCTTTCTGATAGTTGGCTTCAAACGCGGCGAGGAGCGCGTCGTCGCCCTCAAGGCCGCTTTTTTCAGCTTTTTTGATGGCGGCGAGGATGTGCGCATAGTCGCGCGGCATTACGCGGACGAATTTGGCCTTGGCATTCTGCCAGTCGGCCAGCAGGGCTTTGGCGCGCGCGCTGCCCGTATAGGCGGCGTGCTTTTCGAGCATGGCGTGCAGGCGGTCGGCGTCCTCGTCCTCAAGCGGGCCAAGGTCCACCATTTCGGTGTTGCACCGCCTGGGAAAGCTGCCGTCCTCATCGTACACATAGGCCACGCCGCCGGACATGCCGGCCGCGAAGTTGCGGCCCGTCGGCCCCAGCACGGCGACATGCCCGCCCGTCATATATTCGCAGCCGTGGTCGCCCACCGCTTCCACAACGGCGGTCATGCCGCTGTTGCGCACGCAGAAGCGTTCGCCCGCGACGCCGCCGATATAAGCTTCGCCGCTCGTAGCGCCGTAGAACGCCACGTTGCCGACGATGATATTCTCTTCCGGCACATACTTGCCGGCTTTCGGCTTGCGGACGATGATCTTGCCGCCCGAAAGCCCTTTGCCGATATAGTCGTTCGCGTCGCCGTCGAGGTCGAGCGTGACGCCGTGCGGCAAAAACGCGCCGAAGCTGAGCCCCGTGGAACCGTGGACGTGCAGGGTAATGGTGTCGTCCGGCAGGCCGTCGCCGCCGTACGCGCGGGTCACCTCGCTGCCGAGGATGGTGCCCGCCGCGCGGTCGGTGTTGTGGATGGACACATCGGCTTCCACCGGCCTGCCCTCGCGGATGGCCGGCGCGCAGAGCGTGAGCAGTTCGCGGCGGTCGAGCGACTTCTCCAGCTCGTGGTCCTGGTCCATCGTGTGATAAAGGCCGACACCCGCGTCCGCTTTCGGGCGGAAGAGGATGGCGTCGTAATCGAGGTCTTTCGTTTTCCAGTTGCCGCGTTTCTGGTCCATCTCAAGACAGTCGGTGCGGCCGATCATCTCGTTCACGGTGCGGAATCCGAGCGATGCCATGATCTCGCGCAGGTCTTGGGCGATAAAGTGCATGAAATTGACGATGTACTGCGGGTCGCCCTTGAATTTGGCGCGCAGGCAGGGGTTCTGGGTCGCGATGCCCACCGGGCAGGTATCGAGGTTGCATACGCGCATCATCACACAGCCGAGCACGACGAGCGGCGCGGTGGCAAAGCCGTATTCTTCCGCGCCGAGCAGCGCGGCGACGGCGACGTCACGCCCGGTCATCAGCTTGCCGTCGGTCTCCACGGTCACGCGGCTGCGCAGATTGTTGAGCACCAGAGTCTGGTGCGTCTCCGCCAGGCCGAGCTCCCACGGCAGGCCCGTGTGGCGCGTGCTGGTGCGCGGCGAAGCGCCGGTGCCGCCGTCGTATCCGCTGATGAGGATGACGTCGGCCAGTCCTTTGGCTACGCCCGCGGCCACGGTGCCCACGCCCGCTTCAGACACCAGCTTGACGTTGATGCGCGCGCCCGGATTGGCGCATTTGAGGTCGTGGATGAGCTCTTTGAGGTCCTCGATGGAATAGATGTCGTGGTGCGGTGGCGGGGAGATGAGTCCTACGCCCGGCGTGGAGTAGCGGACTTTGGCGACCCACGGGTACACTTTCCGGCCCGGGAGCTGGCCGCCCTCGCCCGGTTTGGCACCCTGCGCCATCTTGATCTGGATCTCGTTGGCGTGGACAAGATAGTTGCTCGTCACGCCGAAGCGGCCGGAAGCCACCTGTTTGATGGCGGAACAGCGGGAATCGCCGTTCGCGTCCGGCGTAAAGCGCGCCGGGTCCTCGCCGCCCTCGCCGGTGTTGCTCTTGCCGCCGATGCGGTTCATGGCGATGGCGAGCGTCTCGTGTGCTTCCGCGCTGAGCGCGCCGAAGGACATCGCGCCCGTTTTGAAGCGGCGGCAGATGGATTCGACGGATTCCACCTCGGAGAGCGGAATCGGCTTGCGGGCCTTGAATTTCAGCAGGCCGCGCAGGGTGCAGAGCGGCTCGTCTTCGAGCAGATGCGCATACTCTTTGTATTTATCGTAGCTTCCGGTCCAGCACGCCTGCTGGAGCGCGTGGATGGTGAACGGATTGAACAGATGATATTCGCCTGTGCGGCGGTATTGGAACTTGCCGCCGCTGTCGAGCCCGGTATTCGGCACGCCGGAAACGGGGAACCCGGCTTCGTGGCGCATGGCGGCTTCTTTGGCCACGCCGTCGATGCCGATGCCGCCGATGCGGGTCGGCGTGCCGGTGAAATAGTTGTCGATGAACGGTTTCGCAAGGCCGAGCGCCTCGAAGATCTGTGCGCCCTGATAGCTCTGGATGGTCGAGATGCCCATTTTGGAGAGCACCTTGATGACGCCTTTTGTGACGCCCTTGAGATAGCCGGCCTTTGCTTCTTCCGGCGTTTTGCCCGAAATGAAGCCAATCTTGGCGAGGCTTTCGACCGAAGCCAGCGCGAGGTACGGGTTCACGGCGCTCGCGCCGTATCCGATAAGCGCGGCGAAATGATGCACTTCGCGCGGCTCGCCGGATTCCAGCACGATGCTGGCGGCGGTGCGGAGCTTTTCACGCACGAGGAAGTGGTGGAGCCCGGCCACGGCGAGGAGCGCCGGAATGGCGGCATGGTCTTCATCCACCCCGCGGTCGCTCAGGATGAGGATGTTCTTTCCCTCGTGGATGGCGGTCTTGGCGGCCGCGAAGAGCTCGTCAAGCGCTGTTTCCAGCCCTTTTCCGCCTTTGGAAGCGTCGAAGAGGATGGAAAGCGTCACGGCCCGGAGCCCCGGTTTGTCAAGCGATCTGAGGGAAGCCAGCCGGTCGTTCGTCAGGATCGGCGAATCGAGCTGGACGCGCCGGGCACATTCCGGCGTGGGTTCGAGCAGGTTGCCCTCGGAGCCGAGAAGCACTTTCGATGAGGTGACGATGGCCTCGCGGAGCGCGTCAATCGGCGGGTTGGTCACCTGCGCGAAGAGCTGCTTGAAGTAGTCATACAGCGGCTGGGGCTTTTCGGAGAGCACGGCGAGCGGGATGTCGTTGCCCATGGCGCCCACAGGGTCTTTGGCGTCGCGCGAGAGCGGCGTCAGGATGGTGCGCAGGTCCTCGTAGGTATAGCCGAACGCTTTCTGGAGCTTTTCGAGCGGGAAGCGGAGCGTTTCGTCCGATTTAACGTCGGGCAGGTCGCGCTCGCGCACGAGATTTTCTTTCAGATATTCGGCGTACGGCTTTTCGGCCGCCGCCTGTTCTTTGATTTCTTTATCGGAGAGGATGCGCCCGGCCTTCGTGTCGATGAGGAGCATCCGGCCCGGATGCAGGCGCTCTTTGCAGACCACTTTTTCTTCCGGGATATCGAGCACGCCCGTCTCGGACGAGAGCACGATCAGATCGTCGGAAGTGAGCGTATAGCGCGCGGGGCGCAGGCCGTTGCGGTCGAGCACCGCGCCGACGAGCGTGCCGTCGGTAAAGCCCATGGCGACCGGGCCGTCCCACGGCTCCATGAGGCAGCTCTGATATTCGTAGAACGCCTTTTTCTCCGGGCTCATGCTCTCGTGGCCGTCCCACGGCTCCGGGATCATCAGCATCATCACGCGCGGCAGGCTCATGCCGCCCATATGGAGGAATTCCACTGTGTTGTCGAACATGGCGGAGTCGCTCCCGTCCGGATTGATGACGGGCAGGACTTTTTCGAGCGCGTCGCCGTATACGGCAGAGCGCAGCATGGATTCCCGCGCTTTCATGAAGTTCACGTTGCCGAGGAGCGTGTTGATCTCGCCGTTATGGATGAGATACCGGTTCGGATGCGCGCGGTTCCAGCTCGGGAAGGTGTTGGTGCTGTAACGCGAGTGGACCAGCGCGATGGCGGTCTCCATCGAAGCGTCGTTTAAGTCGAGGTAGAAGCTGCCTACCTGGTCCGGCGTGAGCATCCCTTTGTAGACGATGGTGGAAGAGGAAAGGCTTGCCGCGTAAAAACCGGCGCCGGGAAAAGCCTTCGCCGCGTCTTTTTCGAGGCGGCGGCGCGCGATGTAGAGCGCGCGCTCAAAAGCCGCGCCCGCCGCGAAGCTGCCGCGCGCCACGAACGCCTGGCGGATGAACGGCATGGAAGCCACGGCCGTTTCGCCGAGACTGCTCGGGTCCACCGGCACGTTGCGCCAGCCGAGCAGCTCAAGCCCTTCTTCGGCGGTAATGGCCTCAAACCGGGAAGAGATGGCTTTCTGCGCTTCGGCGTCGTGCGGGAAAAAGAACATGCCCACGCCGTAATCGCCTGCATCGGGCAGAGAAAAGCCGGCGCAGACTTTTTGAAAGAATTCATGCGGGATCTGGAGCAGGACGCCCGCGCCGTCGCCGGAGTTCGGCTCGCTGCCCACGCCGCCGCGGTGTGCCAGATTGCCGAGCACGGTCAGCGACTGGCGCAGAAGCTCGTTCGATCGCTTTCCCTTGATGTTGGCCACGATCCCGATGCCGCATGCGTCATGCTCGTAAGAAGGATCGTATAAGCCTTGCTTTCCGGGCTCTTTGAGATTTTTCATGTAACTTACATCCCTCATTTAAAAACGGCTCTGCCGATAAGCAGGCGTATGGATTCTCGTAGGTGTAAAAAAACAGGACGTGCAGGCACGGCTCCTTCTTGGCTAGAGCGGTCAAAATCCACGGCTCGCGGTCCCCGGCAAGAGGACGGCGGGCCATGGGCTCCCTAAAGCAAAAAAGGCTGTCGATGTTTTTTCATTATAACATTCCCTATGTCCCGATGCAAGAAAAATCCCCTTCCTTTAAGGAGAGAAAGACAGGAAAATGCAGAGAAAAGGGAAAAAACCTGCAAAAAAAGAGAAAAGGCGGCTCGTCAAGCCGCTTTTGAGCGAGCCCGGCGGCGTATCTGCCGGTATTCCTGCACGGTGAGGAAGATCATGGCCGTATCGAATACGGTGAGGAAGATCATGGCAAACGTGGGCTTTACCGCGATGCGCGTGAGCTGATAGACGATGAAGCCCACCAGCGAGAGGATAGCGAGCGGATAAGCCCACCATTTTTCCCGCCAGAGGAGCACCATCAGCACGCATTTGATGACGCCGTGGGAGAGCAGGTAGGCGATGCCGAACAGCTGGGTATCCCGCGAGAAATTGGCGGCATACTGCAAGAGGGCGTCTTCCAGGAGCGGCCATCGGGACAATATGCCCTGCGCCACGGCGGAAAGCAGGCGGTACATCCGGAGCGGATTGAGGAAGAAAAGGCCGACGCCGCCTAAGATCTCCGCGAGGCCGCTGAGCCCCTTGCAGATGACGGTAAAGCGGAACCCGAGATCCACCATGCGTTCTGCGGAAATCGTTTCCTGTGTTTTTCTGCGGCTGCCGCATCGTGCTGCCAATGGCTTTTTCCTCCTTGTTTTCAGGTGCTTTGCCGTCATCGTAACGCACGGAGCGCTCCTTGTCAATGGGACGCGCGGTTCTCTGGCGGAAAGGCGGAGAATATGGTATAATAAAAAACGCCTTGCGGCGCGGTGAAAACGCGCGCGCTGAGTAAAAAAGCGGGCGGCGCCCGCCGGAAAAGGTGGATATTCGTGCCGGAAGAACTGAAACAGAAAATTGAAAAGCGCCGGACTTTCGCCATCATCTCGCACCCGGACGCGGGCAAGACGACGCTGACCGAAAAACTGCTCCTCTACGGCGGGGCCATCCGCCTCGCGGGGACGGTAAAGGGGCGCAAGGCGCAGAAATACGCCGTTTCCGACTGGATGGAGATCGAAAAGCAGCGCGGCATCTCGGTGACCTCCAGCGTGATGCAGTTCGATTACGACGGCTATCACGTTAATATCCTCGACACGCCGGGGCATCAGGATTTCAGTGAGGATACCTACCGCACGCTGGTGGCGGCGGACAGCGCCGTAATGCTCATCGACGGCGCCAAAGGCGTGGAAGCGCAGACGGTCAAGCTGTTCCATGTCTGCCGGATGCGCGGCATCCCGATCTTCACGTTCGTGAACAAGATGGACCGTTTCAGCAAAGATCCGTTCGAGCTGATGGAAGAGCTTGAGAACGTGCTCGGCATCCGCTCCTGCCCGATGAACTGGCCCATCGGCTCCGGCACGGATTTCCGCGGCGTGTACGAGCGGGACAAAAAACGCGTCGAGCTTTTTACGAGCGAAGGCCACGGCCAGCGCAAGGCGGCGGCTGTGGAGGGCGCACTCGACGATCCCAAGTTCCGCGAACTTTTGGGGGACAAGCTGCACGAGCAGCTTTGTGACGAGATCGAGCTGCTCGATACGGCGGGCGACCCGTTCGACCTCGAAAAAGTCCGCAAAGGCGAGCTCACGCCGATCTATTTTGGCAGTGCCATGACGAATTTCGGCGTACAGCCGTTTCTGGAAGATTTTCTGAAATATGCGCCTTCTCCCGCGGCGCGCGAAACGGACAACGGTCTCATCGAACCGGCGCAGGATGCGTTTTCAGGCTTCGTTTTCAAGATCCAGGCCAATATGAACCCCGCGCACCGCGACCGCATCGCTTTTCTCCGCATCTGCTCGGGCAGGTTCGAGAAGGAAATGACGGTCTATCAGGTGCGCACGGGCAAGAACATCCGCCTTTCCCAGCCCCAGCAGTTTCTCGCGCAGGACCGCAATATCGTGGAAGAAGCCTATGCGGGCGACATCATCGGCGTGTTCGACCCCGGCATCTTCGCCATCGGCGATACGCTCTGCACGCCGGGAGAGTCGTTCCGCTTCGGCGGCATCCCCATGTTCCCGGCCGAGCATTTCGCGCGCGTCACGCTCAAAGACGCGATGAAGCGCAAGCAGTTCCTCAAAGGGCTGGAGCAGATCGCCGAGGAAGGCGCCATCCAGCTTTTCAAACAGCCGTTCGCCTCTTACGAATCGCTGATCGTCGGCGTGGTGGGCGTGCTCCAGCTCGAGGTGCTCGAATACCGGCTGAAAAACGAATACCGCGTGGAAGTGCAGATGGAGCACCTTCCCTATGGGTTCGCCCGGTGGGTGACACCGAAAAAATTCACCAAGGAGCGCATCGGCTTTTCGGGCGACGCGCTCGTGGTGGAAGATTCCTTCGGCCGGCAGGTGGTGCTTTTCACCACCGAATGGTTCATGCGCCGCACCGTCGATGAGAACAAAGACGTCAAGTTTCTCGAGATCCCGCCCGCGCCGGAAAGCTGAACGCTTTCTTCATAAGAATACAAAACGCCTTGCTTTCGTTCTGCGAAAGCAAGGCGTTTTGTCCGGTTCATTCTGCCGCGCCGGGCCCGTTCTCAAAGGTGCGGATAGCGAAATTGAGATCGTCGTTATCCGTGATCTCGCCGTAGGTATCGCCGGTCGGGCTCGGGTAATAGTAGAGCACCAGCTTTTCGGCGCCGTCCTCAAAGATCAGATAATACTGGTCGTATTTTTTATCAAAGATGAGCGCGATGACGGGGTAATCCCGCGTGATGCCCGTGCGGTTTTCCACGAGCGGAACGGTCTTATCGGCAAAGCGGTAGACCGTGGCCGTTTTGTTGTCGCAGGCCGCGATATAGCAGCCGCAGCCCGGTTCGCAGCGGTCACAGCCCTGCATTTCGCATTCGAGCGGGCATTTGAAGCACGCGCAGCCCCTGCAGGCGTCCATCTGCGTGAACGTGCGTCTTCCCTCCGCCATGGCGGCGAGCAGGCGGCGTTCCGTGTCTTTGCCCGCGCCGTGAAGTTTGCTGAAAAGGCCGCCGGAAGTTTCTTCTTCCAGCGTTTTGGCGAGGTCGGTCACTTCTTTCAAAAGAGGCAGGCCGCGTATATAGGTGCGGCGCGCGAGCGCCTTTTCGGAAACAAAACCGTTCAAGTCTTCCGCCGCGAAAACAAGATCGGCATAAAGGCCCTTGTCTTTTTCCAGCTCGGCTTTTTCCTTTTCGTTCATGCGGGTCCTCCTTGCCAAAAGATCAGAAAGAGCGGCTCATCTGCGGCGTCTGCGGTGCAGCCACCGCAAAAAGAGGATGACCGCGACGACGATGACGATATCGCGGACCAGATGAAGGGACGAGAAGCCCGATCCGCCCCAGCCGAAAAACGTCGGAAAGAAAAAGAAATGGCTGGAGGAGTAGCTGCGCGAGCTGCCGGAATACGAACCGCTTTTTCCGGTGCTGCTTTTCGCCGCCGAATAGCCGCCGGTCTTGTAGCCGCTTTTGGCCGAAAAACTGGA
>CAUULH010000045.1:0-8510 GCA_963545875.1 uncultured Ethanoligenens sp. | reverse complement strand
GCAAATAGGGTTTGCCGCACGCTCTCAGCTGTGCTACAATAAGGAAGAATAGCGAAGGAAGGACTGCACATCATGGGGATGTTTGAAAACAACGATTATCTGATGCGTCAGATCGAAGATATGACGGAGGCCATGGGGAAAATGCTTTTTCAGAAGCAATCGTCCAGCACGGGCGAACTGTTCGATAAAGACGGCATGGTATCTGAGACCGGTTTTTTGACCTACCGCCTTAACCGTCTTGTGGAACAGAACAAGATCAACGAAGCGGAAAACCTGCTGTTCGACGAGCTGGACGGCCAGCCGAAACCGGAATACCTGCGCATGGCGCTCAATTTTTACACCTCGCTGAGCAAAAAAAGCGACGAAGCGCTCAAGGCCGCGGATTTCTCGCGCAATGAGATTGCCGACGGTCTGGATAAAGTGAAAAAAATATACAAGTTGTAATTCTTAGCTTGGTACTTATCCCGTGTACGCTCTGAAAGGACTTTTGGGTTCCTTCAGGGCGTATTTTTGATTTTTGGGCTTTTTAGACGCGAAGATCTTCCGGCATTCGCGCCGTCAAAACGCCCGCTTTCCGCGAAGGAAAAACGTATAAACAGGCGGCCAAACGGCCATACTCCGAAAAGAACAGGAGGACTTTTCGGATGGGAATGTTATGTTTTTTAGGGATAGACGTCGGCTCGGTGAGCACGGACCTCGTGCTGACGGATGAGCGGGGAAATCTTGCCGATTCACGATATCTGCGCACAAAAGGCCGCCCGGCGGAAACGCTTCAGGAAGGGCTCGAACAGCTCGGGGAAAAGCATTCGGACAAGACGGTCTGCGGCGTGGGCGCCACGGGCAGCGCAAGGCAGCTCGCGGGCATCGTGGCCGGGGCGGATGTCGTCAAAAACGAGATTACGGCCCACGCGGCGGCGGCCCGCGCCGTGGAGCCGGCCGTGCGAACGGTGCTGGAGATCGGCGGACAGGACTCCAAGATCATTTTTCTGGAAAACGGCGGCGTGGTGGATTTTGCCATGAACACCGTCTGCGCGGCGGGCACCGGTTCTTTTCTTGACCGGCAGGCCGAGCGCCTCCAGCTCCCCATTGAAGAATTCGGCCGCTGCGCCCTGCGCGCCAAATCGCCCACCCGCATCGCGGGGCGGTGCGCCGTTTTTGCCGAATCCGACATGATTCACAAACAGCAGGCGGGCCACTCCGTGGAAGATATCGTGGCCGGGCTCTGCGAAGCCCTGGCCCGCAATTATCTGGCCAATCTGGCCAAAGGGAAAGAGATCCGGGGCCCGGTGCTCTTTCAGGGCGGCGTGGCGGCCAACGCCGGGATGAAAGCGGCGCTCGAGCGCGAGCTCGGCCTTCAGCTCCGGGTGCCGGAACATTACGGCGTGATGGGCGCGTGGGGCGCGGCCCTGCTTGCGCGGGAAAAGGCCATGCGCGGCGTGCCGAGCCGTTTCGTGGGATTCGGCCGCGCCGCTCTCCCCTGCGAGATGCGGGGCATCCTCTGCACGGGATGCTCCAATCGCTGCGAAGTGATGGAAGTGCGGCGCGGCGGCGCGGTGGCGGCCCGCTTCGGCGACCGCTGCGGCAAATGGTCTGTGGGGAGCGATGTGCTATGCGGGCAAGCCTAAACGTACTGCCTTTGCAGGCAAAGCCGGCGGAAAGAGCGGTGCGCGTCGGCATTCCGCGCGCGATGGGCTATTATGGGCAGGATGAGTTGTGGGCGCGCTTTTTCCGGCATCTCGGGTGCGGCGTATTGCTTTCGCCGCCCACTTCTCAGGAGATTCTTGACGTCGGCGTTCGCATCGCCGTCACGGAGCTCTGCCTGCCGGTAAAAGTGCTGGCAGGGCACATCGCCTGGCTCGCCGCGCGGGCGGACGTCCTCTTTCTTCCCCGCTCTCTCAGCCGGACCGCCGGTGAGATGACCTGCCCGAAAGCCTGCGCGCTCCCCGATCTGGCCCGCTTTTTCACGCGCGGGAAGATCCCCGTCTGGGAGACGGACATCGACCCCGACCGCTGGCCGAAAGACTGGGCGCACCGGGCTTTTGCGCCGCTCGCCGCCCGAATGGGAACGGATGAAGAAACGCTCCGCGCGGCCTTTGCCGCCGCCAAAGAAGAAGAATCGCCGCCGCGCGCCCGGACAAGAGGGCCAGCACTGGCGCTGCTCGGCCATCCGTATGTGCTGGACGACCCTTATGTTTCCCGGAACGTGGCGGAAAAGCTGCGCGCCGGCGGCTATGCGGTCCTCACGCCGGAGAACCTCTCTTTGCGAGAGCGGCGGGCGGACATCCGGCCGTATACCGGCCGGGATTTTTATGCCGTCGGGCTCGACCTGATCGGCGCGGCACATGCTTTCGCCACGCGGCCGGAAGTCGCCGGTATCGTCTGCCTTTCGCCGTTCGGCTGCGGCATCGACGCGATGGCGGCCGCGCATGTCGCCCATTTTCTTCAAAAGGCCGAACGGAAGATTCCGTTCCTGCTGCTGACGATCGACGAGCAAACGGGCGATGCCGGGCTCGACACCCGTATCGAGGCCTTTTTAGAAATGGCGGGAGAAAAAGCATGAAGATCACGTTTCCGCATATGGGACACGTTTATATTACGGCAAAAGTGGCGTTCGGGCGCTTAGGCGTACCGTATGTCATGCCGGAGCACGGCAACCGCGACGCGCTGGAAAAAGCGCTGAAAACCGCGCCGGAGGCCATCTGCCTGCCGTTCAAGACCATCCTCGCCAACCTGATGGAAGGCCTTGACCGCGGGGCGGACACCGTGCTCTTCGGCGGCGGGCACGGGCGATGCCGGCTCTCCTATTTCGGCGATCTGATCCGGGAGATCTTGACCGGCATGGGCTATTCCTTTCATTATTTATATATGGATTTCAACCATCTCGATCTGCGGGAAATGAGCCATACGCTCTCACCGCTTATTGAAGGAAGAAGCGCGCCCTGCGTCACCCGGGCGCTGCTCGAGGCCGGCTACACGCTCTTTTCTGTGGAAGATCTGTATGAGACCGCGTGCAAGAAGCGCTGCCGGGAATTGCATGCGGGCGATGTGGACGATGTGATGCGGCGTTTTGAGCAGGCGGTAGAAAAAGCCCGCGATCCGGGGCTTATTTTGGCCGAGCTGCGCGGCGCAAAGCGCGCGCTCCGCGCCGTGCCGACGGACAGTGAGGCAAAGCCGCTCCGCGTGATGCTCGTGGGTGAGATCTTCACGGCCTGCGAGCCTTTTATCAATCTGGAGATCGAGCGGAAGCTCGGCCATCTCGGTGTGGAAGTCTGCAATACGCTCAGCGTAGGGAATTGGGTGAAGGGCCATTTTTTCGGAAAATTCCTGCCTTTCCTGCGCGGCGGCGACACATTGGAGGCGGCGCGCCCTTACACCGGCACGGATGATTTCGGCGGGTTCGGCGTCGATACCATTGGAAACGCCGCGCTTGCCCGGGAAAAAGGATTCGACGGCGTCATCCAGATCTACCCGCTCACCTGCATGCCCGAGATCGTCGCACAGAGCGCGATGCCGTTCGTCCAGGAAAAATCGGGCATTCCGGTGATGACGATGCTGGTGGACGAAGAAACGGGCGAAGGCGGTTTCATCACCCGTCTGGAAGCCTTTACAGACATGCTGGCCGTAAGGCGGTCAGGCCGTATTTCCCGCGCCGGATAAAACTGGATCAAATTGCCTTTCCCCTTTTGGTGTGCTATACTGGGCACGGAATCCATCCGTTCAAATAACGAAAGCAGGCGTTTTATCCGCCTTCTTTCGTTTTCTTGCCTTAGTGGCAGATTTTATTTCTTTTTCTTGAGAAATTTATAATCTCTTCACAAATCCGGCAGCGATGCGTGCTAAGATAAGACCAGTAATCAATCCCCCACTTTATCAAAAAGCACACCAGGGAGGTTTGCAATATGTTCGGTCCTCATTTTCATTTCCACAAAAAAGAAAAAGATCCGAGCGCAAAGAACGCTAAGGGCACAAACGCTGCCGGGAACCAGAATACGGGCGATTCTTCCGACCCCTACGGCGGAAATGTTCAATATCGCTGGAATTATGACGATTATCAAAAGGCCCTCGCGGAAGAAAAAGAGACCGCCAATCGTCAAAAACAGGAAAATGGCCCTTATGCCGCCGATTTTCAGGCGGTAGACCCGTCGGCGCCTGTTCACCGGAAGAAGCGCGGCCTGAGGATCTTCGTCGTTTCCCTGTGCTGCGTGTTCGGCGTGGCCGTGCTCGGCTTTGCCGGGTATGGCATCACCTCCATGGTGAAAAACGGCGGTCTCAACTCGCTGACTTCCAGCAGCGGCACGACTAAGGGCATCACGCTCACCAGCAAGCCCACCTCCACGACCTCATCCAGCAGCTCGGGGCTCCAGATGACGGCGGCGCAGGTCGTCAGCAAGGTAAAGACCTCCGTCGTCGCCATCGTGGTCTATGATCTGAACTCGGTCGACGCCAGCGCCGAAGGCTCCGGCATCATCATCTCGACCGACGGTTATATCGTGACCAACGCGCACGTGATCTCGGGCGGGCAGAAATTCGAAGTCGATGTCACGACCTCGAGCGGCACGACCAAATCGTACGATGCCACGAAAGTCGGCAGCGACACCCGCACCGATCTCGCCGTTCTGAAGATCAGCGCCACCGGGCTGACGGCGGCCACGTTTGGCAATTCCGATCAGCTTTCCGTAGGCGAATCGGTTCTGGCCATCGGCAATCCGGGCGGCACGGAGTTCTCCGGGTCGGTCACTTCGGGTATCGTTTCGGCCCTCAACCGGCAGGTCACTTCCAACGGCTACACGCAGAGCTACATCCAGACCGACGCGCCGATCAACCCCGGCAATTCGGGCGGCGCGCTCTTTAATATGTACGGCCAAGTCGTCGGCATCACGTCCTCCAAAATTGAGGAGACCGGCTATGAAGGCATGGGCTTCGCCATTCCGATCAACGACGTGCAGCCCATCGTGAACAGCCTCATCAAGAACGGCTATGTGACGGGCCGCGTCAAGATCGGCCTTTCCGTTTCACCGTTCACCGAATATCAGGCCAAGCTCTACAGTCTGCCTACCGGCCTGCTCGTTGCCAGCGTGGACAGCAGCAGCGACGCTTCCAAGCAGGGCGTCGAGGAAAACGACATCATCACGAAGATCAACGACGTGACGGTGACCAGCGGCGACTCGGACACCTGGTACAACAACTTCTATAAAGAAGAAAGCAAATACAAATCCGGCGACACGGTCACGCTGACCGTCGCCCGCTATCAGAGCGGCGGCTCCTATAAGACGTTGACATTCAAGGTCAAGCTGGAAGAAGACAAGGGTACTACCAGCAGTTCCTCCACCAGTTCAGACTCGGAAGACGGTACGGACAGCAGCGGCAGCTATAGTTACAATTACAGCTATGGCAGCAGCAGCGACAGTGGTGACGATACGGACAGTGGGTTCTCCCTCTTTTGAAACTGAACGTCCAAAACGCATAAAAAAAGCTCTCCGTTTAAAAACGGGGAGCTTTTTCTTCGTGCGGTTTAGAGCGCGTTCCGCCGCAGCCTGAGCTGGCGGATATCCCGCCCGAAAAATTTGAGCAGCCGGAAATCGCCGATGAGCCGGGAAAAGATCTTCTGGCCATAGCGGGCCTCTAATTCTTTTTCTGAAAGGTTCGTGCTCACGATGCACGGGCGGCGGGCAAGCGTGCGCGTGTTGATGATGTTGTAAAGCAGGTTCGATGCAAAAGGGGGCGCATAATCCGGCAGTTCGTCCAGGATGAGCAGGTCGCAGTCGTAGACGATCTCCAGATAGCCCTTTTCGCCCCGGCCGAAGGTCTCATCCTCCATGCGGGTAAAGATATTCTGCGCGGTATCGTAGATGGCGCCGGAACCGTTGCCCAGCACGGTATTCGCAATGGCGAGCGCAAGGTGCGTTTTGCCGAGCCCCGTGCCGCCCAGCAGCAGAAGGCTCGGACTGCCCGGGCCGAAATGCGCCGCGTAGTCCCGGCAGAAAGTAAAGACTTCGCCCATGTAGGCGCGCACTGTGATATCCGCGCCGGGCAGCGGCGTATCCGGATAATAGCTGAGGTCAAATTCCTCGAACGCGCGAAGCGGAAGCGGCGAGCCGGAATTTGCGCGCTTGCAAGCCTCTTCGCGCAGAAGGGCCCGCAGGCAGTCGCAGAGATGGTCGTCCACATAGCCGGTGTCGCCGCATTTGTCGCAGACATGTTTCGGTTCGAGCATCTCGATTGGGAGATGATGGGCCGTGAGCAGCTCCGCGCGCTCAGCCTGGAGATCGAGGTTGATCTTTTTCAGCCGCTCGATGCGGGCCTTTCCCTCTTCTCCGACAGCCACGGCGCGCACCGCCTCCAGCGCCGTATGCGCCAGCTCGTCGCGGATCGCCTTCAAACGCGGGATGCGGGCATAGAGCTCCCCGCGGATATGTGCCGTTTCCGCTTCCGCTTCCTCGCGTCTCTTCGCCATCCGGCGGACAGCCGCGTCGTATACTTCTTTCGGATACGCCATGATGCACCTCTTTTTTTACGGCCTGTCCTTTTTTTTGAGCAACCGTTTGACGGAAAGATCGACATATTCGTTCAGATCATAGGTAGACGCTTTGGCAGCTTGTCCTTTTTTGACGCCGCGGCTCTCTTTCCGGGCCTCTTCGGCCGTATGGTATCCTTTTTCATGCCAGGTCTTGAGGATAGAGTGGATATAGGCCATCGAGAGACGGCCCGTGCGCTTTACGCAGATATCGAAAGCCGTCTGCACGAGTTCGAGCGGCGTCTGCCAGTCGTTTGCCCAGCACGCGAGATATTTCCGCTCCGAAGGCGCCAGCGCCCGGCCCGCGATGCCCAGGGCGGCGCGCACTTTGCCCTCGTATCCCTGTCTTTCCTCTTCGCGGCGGATATAGGCTTCTGCTTTGCCGTGCTCGTCGATGCCGTTCTCCATCCAGGAAAGCCCGACCTTTTCGACATAGTGCAGGTTGGTATGCCCTTTTGCCGCACAATATTCGAGCAGCATGAGGATGACATCCACCGGCAGGTCGGCGACATCATGCAGATAGAGCAAAATCGAGCAGTCCGACGGCGAGAGCAGATGACCGAGAAGCGTGGGCGCCGTGTCGAAAAGGCAGCGGATCTCGTCGCTGCCTTTGGCGCGATTGGCGATATCGGTCGCCGTGTACTGCGGCATCGGCTCGATAGGCGCCCGGCGGAGCGGCTCCTTTGCGGACGCGGGCGGCGCTTGGGGCGCGGGAGCCGCCTGCGCGGCGGCCTCCGCGGCCGCTTTTCCCGGCGTGTCGTCCATCGTGAAGAGCTGCTTGTCCGACCAGTAGGCAAGCGCGCCGAACAGCTTTTTTTCATCTATATGCAAAGCCCGGCAAAGCGTTTCGCTTTCGAGCGCGCCGCCGTTGCGGTAAAGATAGATGAGCACGCGCAGCGCGTCGGCAGGCGCGTCGGCGATATAGGTGTCCGCCACTTCGCACGGCAGCGCAAAAATCCCCTTCGTCAGGCCAAAATAGATACGCAGTTTCAAAATGGGCCTCTTTCTTTTCCGGCTTTATGGACTTCTATTATAACATAACGGCGGAAATGGGGAAAGTCTTCCGGGCGAAGATTGTATTTGCGGGGCGGATATGGTAAAATAAAAAAAATATTGTCGGAGATGAAAGGGCTTGCCTGAAAAGGAAAATCACGACCGCAAGCGGCTGGCGGCGCGCGGCATCAAAGTGACGCGCCAGCGCCTGGCTTTGCTTGACGCTCTGGAACAAAGCAGTACGCCGCTCACGGCGGAAGAGCTTTTTCTGCGCCTGCGGAGCGATTTTTCCACACTGAGTCTTTCCACCATCTATCGGACGCTCGATACGCTTTGCAAAAAGCAGATGGTGAACCGCTCGGTCCTGATGGAAGGCGGCCGCGCGCTTTTTGAGATCGCGCCCGAGACGCACAGCCACAATCTCATCTGCACCGTCTGCCACAAGATCGTGCCGCTAAAAGACTGCCCGCTCGGAGCCTACGAGGACAGCATCGCTCATGCCACGGGCTACGTCATCTCCGGCCACAAGCTGGAAGTCTACGGCATTTGCCCCGCCTGCCGGAAACGTGCCGGCGACGGCGGCACACAGCCTTAAAGGGGCTTTCTGCCGCCAAAATCCATCGGCCGGGAGGCTTTCACATGGCGAAGAATATCCGAAAAATGGACCGGGAAAAAACAAAGCGGAAAGACACGCAGACCTTAGAAGACCTCAGGGACAAACCCGTCTACCGCTCGCGCAAAAACAAAGTGATCGCGGGCGTATGCGCCGGTGTCGCCGATTACTACAACTCCGACCCGCTCACGATCCGCCTGATATGGTTCGTCTTCTGCCTGATGGCCGGCATGGGCGTCATCGCGTACATCCTCGCGTGGATCTTCATTCCCTGGGAGCCGGAAACCGGCGTCGCGCGGGCTGAAGCGGCAAAAACGAATGCTTCGGGAAGGGGTTCGCATTGATTCTCACCATTGACATCGGAAATTCGAATATCGTACTGGGCGGCTG
>CAUULH010000044.1:0-8604 GCA_963545875.1 uncultured Ethanoligenens sp. | reverse complement strand
TGTTCGAGCAAAAAACAGAGCTGCGCTTTTGAGGCCCTCAATAAATTCAGCCGTATCCGGCACGTCGTGGCCGTGATGAGCGGCAAGGGCGGCGTGGGAAAATCCAGCGTCACGGTGCTGCTGGCCCGCGAAATGGCGAGGCGCGGGAAGAAAACGGGCATTCTGGACGCCGATATCACCGGGCCCAGCATTCCGCGTATGGTCGGCATCCCTGCGGGCAGCCGCTGCCGAAAAGACGATAAGGGTATCCTGCCCGTTCTCAGCGCGGACCGGATTCCGGTCATCTCATTGAACTTTTTTCTGCCGGAAGAAGAAGACCCGGTCATCTGGCGCGGTCCTCTGCTTTCCGGTGCGGTGAAACAGTTCTGGACGGATGTTTATTGGGGCGATCTCGATTATCTGTTCATCGATATGCCGCCCGGCACCGGCGATGTGGTGCTCACGGTGATGCAGTCGCTGCCGCTTTCCGGCGCGGTCGTCGTCTCCACGCCGCACGATGTGGCGTCCATGGTGGTGGCAAAATCCATCCATATGGCGCAGAAACTTTCTGTCCGTATCCTCGGCATCGTGGAAAATATGGCATATATCCGCTGCCCTTCATGCGGAAAAGAGATCCATCTTTTTGACGAGGCGCCTTTCCGCGCGCTGATCGAAGAGACCCATCTGCCGCTTCTCGGCAGGCTGCCGATGCTGCCCGCCGTGGCTTCGCTTTCGAGCGGAACGCCTTTGGACAGTGAAACGGCTTCGACGCTCGAAACGATGGGCGAAATGGTGGAAAAGGCCTGGGCATGACCTTGGCGCAGGAATCCGCGGCGGAGGGCGACCATGCAAAAAAATAAATTGCGAAAAAGTACAAAAGCGCCTACGCGAAAGATGAAAGTGAAGATCGTCTTCGTGTTTGCTCTGGTTTTTCTGCTCAGCGGCGTCTTGTGTGTCAGGCTGGTCGATCTTCAGGTGGTCAATTCCAAATTTTATGCCGAACGCGCCATCGAGCAGCAATTCAGCGAGGAAAGCATCCCGGCACAGCGCGGCTCGATCTACGACCGAAACATGACGCCGCTGGCGGAGAGCGCGACGGCATGGGATGTGGCGATCTCGCCCGCATATATCCAGAACAATAAACAGCGCAAGCTGATCGCGTCCACACTGGCACCCATCCTCTCGTTGGACGAAAGTACGCTCTACAAGACGATCAACAGCAAATCCAAATATCTGGTCTTGGCGAAGAAGATCGACAAGACCAAGGCGGATGCCATCACCAAATTCAAAAACAAGTACAGCATCGGCTGTCTGACTTTGGTGCAGGACAGCAAACGATACTATCCTTTCGGCAATTTTGCTTCCCAGCTCATCGGTTTTACGGGTTCGGACGGGCAGGGCCTTGCCGGCGTGGAGGCCGAATATGACAGCCTGCTCACGGGAACGGCTGGTATTGATATTTCAGCCCGCACGTCCACGGGAAAGAAGATGCCGTACAACTCCAGCCAGCATGTGGCGGCCCAAAACGGAGATAATCTGGTCCTTACCCTAGACGAAACGGTCCAGCAGGTGCTGGAGACGAACCTGAAAAAAGCCCTGACGGACAACAACGTCGCCAACCGCGTCACCGGCATCGTGATGAACGTCAAGAACGGCGAAATTCTTGCCATGGCCACGGAGCCGGGATACGACCTCAATAATCCGTACACGGTGGTGGATACCGCCACCCAGCAAAGTTTGAAGTCCCTCTCCGGCACGGCGCTCAAGACGGCGACAGAGCAGGCGTTGGAAACCCAATGGAAAAACAAGGCCATCAGCGAGCCGTATGAGCCGGGCTCCACGTTCAAGATCATTACCGCCGCTGCGGCGCTGGACGAGAGCTTGGTTACGGAAAACGACACGTTCAGCGATCCGGGCTCCATTACGGTCTCCGGTACCACGTTCCACGACTGGAACAGCGGCTACGGCACGGTTTCTTTCCTAAAAGCGTTTGAGGAATCCGACAACGTGGCTTTTATCCAGGTCGGCCAGCGGCTCGGCATCACGGATTTTTACAAGTATCTTTCCGATTTCGGCCTCACGAGCAAAACGGGCATCGATCTGCCGGGCGAAGCCAACAGCATTACGGTCTCCCAAAGCACCTGCGGTCCTGTCGAGCTTGCTTCCATGGCGTTCGGGCAGAGCAATAAGTTTACGGCTATCCAGCTCATCACGGCTGTTTCCGCCGCGGCCAACGGCGGCTATCTGGTGCAGCCGCATGTGGTTCGCGAAGTGACGGATGAGAACGGCAATGTGGTCAAAACCTACAGTTCCACGACGAAACGGCAGGTGGTCTCCTCCGAAACGTCTAAGGAAATGGATAAGATCATGGAAGCGGAAGTCAGCGAAGGCAGCGGTAAAAACGCCTATGTAGCCGGGTACAGCATCGGCGGAAAGACCGGAACCGCCCAGAAATTGGACAGCAGCAATTCCAATGCGCTCGTGGCGGAATTTGCCGGCGTAGCGCCCTCGAGCGATCCGCAGTATGCCGTCCTGCTGATGATGGACGAGCCGAACAACTCCGTCAGCAATTACGGCGGTGTCATCGCGGCGCCGGTCGCCGGGGAGATCTTTTCTGAGATCTTGCCGTATCTCGGCGTCGAAGCCGAATATTCCTCTTCTGAGCTGGCTGAGATGGCCATCAAAACGCCGAATGTAACGGGCAAATCGGTTACGGATGCCAAGAGCACGCTTTCTCAGGACAGCCTGAACGTCACGGTCGAGGGAAATGGGCAGACGGTCGTGAGCCAGTCTCCGGATTCGGGAGAAGCCATCTCGAAAAGCGGGACCGTTGTTCTCTATACGGGGAGCGCGGCAGAGCAGACGAGCGCCACGGTGCCCGATCTCACGGGGAAGACGCCGGCTCAGGTCTCTTCCGCGCTGAGCGCCGCCGGCCTAAACGGGAATTTTTCAGGTATTTCCCTCACGGATACCAGCATAGTCGCTTATGAGCAGGACAAAACGGCCGGAACCAAAGTGGTTCCCGGCACGGTCGTCACGGTCAAATTCCGCAACAACAATATCAAAGTGCAATAAAAAGAGCGAAACGCAAAAGCCTGCAAAAAAGCGCCTTGATGCGGCCAGCAGCCGTTTCAAGACGTTTTTTTTATTTCAAGATTCCGCTCGCGTCGATCAGCGAAGCGGCTCTGCGGATCATGTCCTCATTTTGAACGAGCGCGAGACGCACATGGCCTTCGCCCGCCGGACCAAAAGCGGCGCCGGGCGTCGCCAGCACGCCTGAGCGCTCGAAAAGAGCCCGGGTGAAATCGACGCTCTTCTGCCCGCCGGGCGTTTCCGCCCACACGAACATCGTGGCGGGCGATTTCCGCATCGGCCAGCCGACGGCTCCAAGGCTTTCCACCAAGATATTGCGCCTTTTCTGATAGGCTTCACGCGTCCGGCGGACGCAGTCCTGCGGCCCCAAAAGCGCGGCAGCGGCCGCTTTTTGGACGGGCAGGAACATCCCGTAATCCAAGTTGGATTTCAGCTGCTTCAGCGCGGCGATCATCTCTCGGTTGCCGAAAGCGAACCCGATGCGCGCGCCGGCCAGCCCGTAGGTCTTGGAGAGGGAATTGAATTCCACGCCGACGTCCTTTGCGCCCGGGGCCGCCAAAAAACTGCCGCCTGTCTGCCCGTCAAACACCAGCTCGCTGTATGCGTTGTCGTGCAGGACCGTGATGTCGTACTTTTTGGCAAAACGGACGAGTTTTTCATAAAAGAAAGGCGGTGCGATGCTGGCGGTCGGGTTGTTCGGATACGAGATGACCATGTAGCGCGCTTTTTGCGCCGCCGCTTCCGGAATAGCGTCCAAATCCACCACATAGCCATTCTCTTTGGTCTGCGGCATGGGATAGAGCTCGGCCCCGGCCAAGAGCGGTCCGTCGCGGAAAATGGGATAGGCCGGGTCCTGCACGAGCGTCAGGTCGCCAGGGTCGATGAGCGAGAGCGCGATATGAGAGAGCCCGTCCTGCGATCCGAGGAGCGAGACGACTTCTGTTTCCGGGTCGATCGTCACGCCGTAGCGCCGTTCATACCACGCCGCGGCCGCGTTTTGGAGCTCTTCCGTGTCATGGATGGCGTAGACATAGTTCCGCGCGTCGGCGGCGCTTTCCGACAGCGCCCGCATGATATGCGCCGCCGGCGGGATGTTCGGCGTGCCCACGCTCAGATCGATGACGGGTTTGCCTGTATTCAGCCGTTCGGCTTTCATTTCCGCCAGAACGGAAAAAATACCGGGTTTAAAATGTTCCATGCGTTTGGCGAATTTCACGTTTTGCCTTCCTGCCTGCGGCTCGCGGGCAGTTCAATGGCGTCCGCCTGCTCCGCCGCCCATAAATTTGACGATCTCCAGCTTGTCCCCGTCCGAGAGGACAAGATCTTTCCATGTGCTCCGGTCGGGGATATCTGCATTGTATTCTACCACAATGGTGGAAAGGTTCAACCCTTTCTGCCCAAGAAATCCGGCAAGCGTCGTATTATCGGCGAGCTTAACCGTCTGTCCGTTCACCGTCAGGTCCATGTCTTTTCCTCCACATTCGCGTTGAAGATATCCTGAAGCGCGCGCACCATCGCGGTGATGCCGGGCGCCTGCACGACTTCGGAGACGAGCGCGGCACAGCGTGCGCCGTGATGCAGGACTTCGGCGAGATTGTGCTGCTTGATGCCGCCGATGGCGACGAACGGCAGGCGGATCTGCCGGACGACTTCATCCAGATAGGAGAGCCCGACCGGGGCCATCACGTTGACCTTCGTATGCGTTTCATATAAAGGGCCGACGCCGATGTAGTCCGCGCCGCGGCGCACGGCGTCTTTTGCCTGTGCGATATTGTGCGTGGAAAGGCCGATGAGCATCTCTTCACCCGTCAGCGCGCGCGCCGCTTCGATGGGCAGATCGTCCTGCCCGATATGGACGCCGTCGGCTTCTACCGCCATGGCAAGGTCCACATGGTCGTCAATGATGAGCAGAGCGCCGGCTTCACGGGTCATTTCGCGGATCTTCAGGCACTGAGCGTACTGCCGCTTCATCGGCATGTCTTTTTCACGGTATTGGATGATTTTCGCGCCGCCGTCCAGCATGGCGCGCACGACTTCCGGGTTTTCGCGTCCGCCGGAGAGCGGCTCGGCCGTGATGCAGTAGACGCCGCGAAGGCAGCCGGCGGCTTTTTCGGCGCGCCTTTGAGCTGCCGTCATACGGCGGCCCCGTCGGCGGAAAGCGTCTGCCAGTCCTTAAAGACCGGCAGCCAGCCCTTTTTGCGGATGGATGCGCAGACTTCCGCTACGGAACGCTTGTCCGTCACGTCGAACTGGTCGTCGGAAACGTGCTCGGCGTAGCCGCCCACCTCGGTGGAAGAGCCGGCGGACATCTTCGTGACGCCGAGCCCGATGAGATTGGTGCGGAAAGCCGGCGATTCGCGGGTGGAGACCGTGATGCCCACGCGCGGCAGAAAGATGCGCATGGCGGTCATGATCTGCACGATGTCGCGGTCGGTCACGTCGCAGTAAGGCTGGAACTGGCCGATGTGCGCGCAGAGACGCGGCAGGGAGACGGCAAAATCGCAGGCGTCGTATTTCTGACGGAGATAATAGGCATGGAGGCCCGTGAAGAACGCTTCGGACGACAGCTTGTAAAGGCCTAAGAGCGCACCGAGGCCAACCGTGCGCATCCCTGCCTTGCAGGCGCGCTCCGGCGCGTCCAGCCGATAGCGGAAGTTCGTTTTCGGCCCGCCGAGATGGACTTCGCCATACCGCTTTTCGTTGTAGGTCTCCTGGAACATCGTGAAATAATCCACGCCGGCGCGGTTCAGCATGGCGTATTCCTCCGTTTCGAGCGGATAGACTTCAAGCCCGATGTTGGTGAAGTAACGCCGCATGGCGGCCACGCTGTCCGCCATATACGAAGGCGGGCTGATCTTGCGGGATTCGCCCGTGAGAAACAGGATGTCCCGCATACCGGTCGAGGCGATGGCGGCGCACTCCTTTTCCACCTGCTCGGTCGTGAGCGCGGAGCGGCGGATATGATTGCAGGAATTGAAGCCGCAGTAGGCACAGCGGTTCACACAGTAGTTGGCGAGATACAGCGGCGCGAACATGCAGATGACGCGCCCGAACTGCCGGATCGTCGTCTCGTAAGCGCGGCGGGCCATCAACTCCAGGCAGGGCGCGGCGGCAGGGGAGAGCAGGGTGAGAAAGTCGAGCGGCGAGAGCGTTTCGCGCGAGAGCGCCCGGCGCACATCGGTATCGGTCGTTTTTTCAAGAAATGAATGAAAGTCGAACCGGGTCCACGGCTGCATGTACGTGTAAAAATCGTTTTCCATCAAAAAGCCCCCTTACGCCTGCCGGGCCGCTTCGCCTAAAAAGCCGGTGAGCGGCGAGGAAGCGTTCGCGTTGCCGGAAGTCGGGCCGAGGCCGCTTTGATAAGCGGTGCGCCCGGCTTTTACGGCCGCGCCGAAAGCCGAAGCCATCGAGACCGGGTCGGCCGAGGAAGAGATGCCGGTGTTGAGCAGCACGGCATCCGCGCCCAGTTCCATGGCTTCGCAGGCGTGCGAGGGCGCGCCGATGCCGGCATCCACGATGACGGGGATCTCGATCTCGTCGATCAGGATCTGGATAAGCGCACGGGTGTCCAGCCCGCGGTTCGTGCCGATGGGCGCCGCGAGCGGCATCACAGCGACGGCGCCCGCTTCTTCCAGCCGTTTGGCGCACGAAAGCTCCGGGCAGATGTACGGAAAGACCTGAAAGCCCTCTTTGACCAAGAGGCGTGTGGCTTTCAGCGTCTCCTCGTTGTCCGGCAGCAAATATTTCTGGTCGGCGATGACTTCGATCTTGATCCAGTCGCCGCAGCCGGCCGCGCGGGCGAGCTTAGCGATACGGACAGCCTCATCGGCCGTGCGCGCACCGGACGTGTTCGGCAGGAGCGTGCAGGTCTTGGGAACGAAAGAGAGCAGGTTCTCCTCCGGCGAGGAGAGGTTGACGCGTCTCAGCGCGACCGTGACGACTTCCGCGCCCGAGGTTTTCACCACTTCGGGGATCATGCGATTGTCCGGATATTTGCCCGTCCCGACGAAGAGCCGGCTGGCGAGCGTTTTGCCGCCGATCTTAAAAAGATCTGATTTCATATGAGTTCCTCCCATCAAAAAAGGCCGCCCCATCGGACAGCCTGAAAAATCGATCCAAAATGCTTTCCTACGGTGGCTTTGACCACATCAGGTTCAACGGGTTGAAAGCGATCGCTTTCTCTCAGCCTAACGGCACCCCGAGCCTTTTGCCCTATTCACTTTTCCCCTTTAGTATACTGCGCCGCACTTTTTCTGTCAAATGGCGTTAAAAAGAATAAAATCTCCTTTTTATATCAAAAAACAAATGGAAAAAGAAAAATATTGTTGAATCCATACATATGCTGTTCTATAATACAATAGAGAAGATCCTTTTTGGCTGGGGAATCCCATTTTTTCCTTTCCCCGCTTTTTTCCCCGCGGATTTTATGTTACAATAAACAAAGGACTGTCCGCGTCTTTTCACGCGGGAGCCCGGAGCCGGCACGTTTCCGGCAGTTCGGTCAGACGGCGTCCGGGAGGGCCGCCGGCAACGGTTCAAAGGATAAAGAATTGATCAATGTGATTTACGGAGAATTTCAGACGTTTATCAGCGTGATGCGGACTTTTTCGTTCCTGGACGCGCTGGATATCGCTCTGGTAGCTTTCATAATTTATAAGGCCATTGAGATCGTGCGGGAGACGCGCGCCGAGCAGCTCGTGCGCGGGCTCATCCTGCTCATCATCGCGTATTATCTTTCGCTCTGGCTCAATCTCAAACTGCTGTCTTTTCTGCTCGTCACGGTGGTGCAGTTCGGCTTCGTGGCCATTGTGGTGCTTTTCCAGCCCGAGCTCCGCAGCGTGCTCGAGCATATGGGCAGCTCCGGTGTAAAGGGCTTCCGGTTCCTCAACCTTGGAAACAACGAGGCGGAAGGCGCTGTCCGCGACAGTATCGACGCGGTGTGTTCCGCCTCCGTCATGCTGCAGAAAAACCGCATCGGCGCGCTGATCCTTTTTGAGCGCGATACGAAATTGGGCGAGATCGCCGATACCGGCACGCAGGTCAATGCGGATGTGAGCGCCGAGCTGGTGGAGAACGTCTTTTATCCCAAAGCGCCTTTGCACGACGGCGCGATGATCATCCGTGACGGGCGTGTTTTTGCCGCCGGCTGTTTTCTGCCTCTTTCACAGAATCAGGAGATCAGCCGGGAGCTTGGCACAAGGCACCGTGCCGCGCTGGGTATCAGCGAGAGTTCGGATGTGCTGGTCGTCGTCGTATCGGAGGAGACCGGCGTCATTTCGCTGGTAGAACGCGGCATCATTAAGCGCAATCTGACGCCGGATACGCTGCGCATCGCCCTGAAAAAGGGACTTCTGCACGTTGAAAAAGTTGAAAAAGAAGGGCGGAGCGGCTTCGTGTCTGGATTTAGGGTGTTTCGAAAATGAGCAGGTCTACATTATTTTCAAAGCTTATGCATAATAAAGTGTTCTTATCTGTCAGTTCCATCGTTTTGGCGTTTGCCGCATGGCTGGCTGTCGTCGTAACGGTCAGCCC
>CAUULH010000043.1:0-8682 GCA_963545875.1 uncultured Ethanoligenens sp. | reverse complement strand
GCTCACTTGGCTTTGCAGCTGAGCCGTGACCTGAGCGAGCTGAGACTGCTGTGACGACAAAGCAGTTTGTTTCGCCGTCATGGCCGTTTTAGACTGCTGCAACTGGGCTTCCGCGTCATTCAGCGTCTGCTGGTCTTTTTTGACCTGCGCTTCATCCGCCTGAAGCTCGGCAATCAGGCTGTCATCATGTTTGGAAACAAATTTGACCATCTGCATCCGGTCAAGAAAATCATTGATCCCGTTGGAATTGAGCAGAACAGTCAAAAACGTGTCGTCGCCGGACTTATACATGGCGCGCAGGCGGCTTTTGAGAAGATTGTAATCCGCCGTGATCTGCGCTTCCGTGGCATCGATCTGCTTCTGTTTGGCCGCGATCTGGGCATTCGTACTGGCAAGCTGGGTATTGAGCAGGTCGATCTGCTGTTTCGTCACCGAGATCTCGTTATTCAGCGCGGCCTGCTTGGCCTGCGCGGACTGGAGCGCGCTGCTCTGGCTGCTCAGCTGAGACTGGAGCTGTTCTTCCTGCTGCTGGAGCGCGCTGTACTGCTTTTTCAGATCGGACAGGCTGTCCGCCGAGGCGGGAGATGAGACGGCAAAGGCCCCAAACAGCATGGCTCCGGCAAGCAGCGCGGCCATTCCTCTTCGTTTTGGTTTCTGCATTTTGTTCCCCTTTCCGAACCGTAAAAACACCGTAACAAAAGCAGAACGGGAAAAGCGCAAATGAAAAAGACTTCTCACACGATTTTTTCATCTGCGCCTTTTGGCTTGGGTACACGACCGAACGGCAAGTGGCTATGTATCTTTTTTGAAACTTTTCTTTTCCTCTTGTCAAAAAAGAAAAGAAAACGTCATTTTTCTGCAACAATTTTATTGTAACACAGCGGAAACAAAATGCAAGGCGATTTCTGCAGAAAAAGCGCGGATTTTGCTGAAAAGTGCACAAAAAAGCGGGCGCCTGCCTGTTATTTACAGACAGACGCCCGACTTTAAACGAAAAATTTATTCGACGGTGACGGATTTTGCCAGATTGCGCGGCTGGTCGATCTCCCGTCCGCGCTCGGCCGCCATATGATAGGCAAAAAGCTGGAGCGGGACCGCCGACACCGAAGGCATGAAAAGCTCCGGCGCTTTCGGCAGACGGATGACGTAATCCGCCGAATCCTCCGGCAGTTCCTCGTCCTCGCGGCAGAGCAGGATGACTTCCGCGCCGCGCGCCTTAACCTCTTTGACGTTGCTCAGCGTCTTTTCAAAAAGACGCTTCTGCGTGGCCAGCGCGATCACCGGCGTATGCGGCACGATGAGCGAGATGGTGCCGTGCTTGAGCTCGCCGGCCGCGTAGGCCTCGCTCTCCACATAGGAGATCTCCTTGAGTTTGAGCGCGCCCTCGAGCGAGGAAGGATAATCCACGCCGCGGCCGATGACGAAAGCGGAGCGCGCATCCGGATAAGCGGCGGCGATCTTCTTGCACTGCGCGTCCAGCTTCAAGGCTTTCTCCACAGAATCCGGCAGGGCTTTCAGCTCGGCGCACACGGCGCGCGCCTCGTCTTCGCTCATGCGGCCCTTATCCAGCGCGAGCTGTACGGCCAAAAGGTCCATCATGGCGATCTGTACGGAATACGCTTTCGTCGTGGCGACGGCGATCTCCGGCCCGGCCCAGGTATAGAGCACATGCCCCGCCTCGCGCGCGATGGATGAGCCGACGACGTTTACGATGGCCAGCGTGCGGTTGCCGCGCTCTTTGGCCAGACGCAGAGCGGCCAGCGTATCGGCCGTCTCGCCGGACTGCGAGATGATGATGACCAGGTCGCTCGGCGAAAGGATCGGATCCGCATAGCGAAATTCCGAGGCGATATGCACTTCCGCCGGGACGCGCGCCAGCTTTTCGATGGCGGTGCTCCCCACCAGACCGGCGTGCATGGCAGAACCGCAGGCCACGATATGGATGCGCCCCACATCAGCCAGACTGTCGCAGCCGAGCGACGGCAGGCCGTTCGAGAGACGCGGGTTGAGCGTGTCGCGCAGCGCCTTTGGCTGCTCAAAGATTTCTTTGAGCATAAAATGCGGATAGCCGCCCTTTTCCGCCGCGGAAACATCGAACGTGGCGGTCATTTTTTTCTTGGCGACTTCTTTGCCCGCGAGCGTGACGAAACGGACGCTGTCTTCTTTGATGACGGCGACCTCGTTCTCATCCAGCAGGTAATAGTCCTTGGTATATTTGAGGATGGCCGGGATATCCGACGCGATGAAATTTTCGCCGTGCCCCGCGCCCACGATGAGCGGGCTGTCTTTGCGGACGGCATAGATGCGGTCCGGAAAATCCGCGAACAGCATGCCCAGCGCGTAGGAGCCGCGCGTCTGCGCGAGCGCGTCGGCGATGGCTTTGAGCGGGTCGCCGTGATAGCAGGAATCGATGAGTTTGGCGAGCACTTCGGTATCGGTATCCGAAACGAACGTGTAGCCGCGCTTTTTCAGCATCTCTTTGAGCTCCAGATAGTTCTCGATGATGCCGTTGTGGACGATCGTCACATGCTCGGCGGAATGCGGATGCGCATTGGCATCCGACGGGCCGCCGTGCGTGGCCCAGCGCGTATGGCCGATGCCGCATTCGCCTTTCGGGGTTCCCTGCGCTTTCAGTTTCTTCTTGAGTTCGGAAAGATGGCCTTTTGCTTTGACGACCTTGATCTTCCCTTTTTCAAAGACCGCGATGCCGGCCGAATCATAGCCGCGGTATTCCAATTTTCCCAATTCGTCCAAAAGCACGCCGGCTGAATCTTTTTCGCCGACATATCCTACGATACCACACATAGGCCGTTTTCCTCCGTTTGAGGCCGGGCGTCCATTTGCCCGGCGGCAGCGCCGTGCGCCTTGCTGTCTCCATAAAAAAGCGCATAGTGATACCTTGCCATTTTCGCTCTTTTGTTCCACCGTTGCCGGTGGGCTTTGAGAAACGAAATACGGCCATGGCCGGGCCGGAAGGGCATCCGCCGAATCTTTCGATCACCCTTCTCCTCGTCGACCGGCCAAACAGCCGGTCCAGGCGCTTTGCGTACTTTTCCCGCACGCGCGGGCAGGTCTTTTGCCTTCACCTCCCTGCCTCATCTTATGCGGCGGAACCGTCCTCCTTTCGCATCGGT
Source organism: uncultured Ethanoligenens sp. (assembly GCA_963545875.1). Lineage (GTDB taxonomy): Bacteria > Bacillota > Clostridia > Oscillospirales > Ethanoligenentaceae > Ethanoligenens. Next base: position 5,548 of record CAUULH010000043.1, on the reverse strand, counting down.
TCCCTGTTTCCCATCATACACGGCTTTCCGGCAAAGTCAAGCGAAAGCGCAAAAAAGGACCTCAAGCCTGAACCGCTGTCCCGCATCCGGATCCGCGCCTCTTCTCGTCATTCGGGGGATCTTTTGCGCTTTCTTGACGGATTATCGAAAGTGATTATAATGTTGTTATAGCATTGGAGGTACCGTGCGTGCCTATTGCGGAAAGGGTCGAATCATGGCTAGGGCCGATGAGGTAAATCGAATTGAACGGAATCAGATCAGAAAAACCATCGCGATCGATTTAGACGATACATTAAATGATTTTTCACAGACGTTACTGACAACTGATTTTTCTTACAGCCGTAACTTTCCCTTTTCGGAGGAAATCTTCAAAAGCTATCTCAGCCGGCTGCGCAGAAAGATCCCTGAAGACACTGACCTGCTCAGCACACAATTTTCATTTTTCAAGTATCAGATCTTCGAGCAATGTTACCAGTTGGCCAATGCGCGGGCTGACGGAATCGAATTTATGAAATGGCTCAGAAAAAACGGATGGCGGATCGTCATCTGCACCTTCCGCGATCTGAGAAGGGCTCATGACTGTACCGTAAAATGGCTGAAGGACCACGACATTCCGTATGACTATCTGTTTATGGCGCGCAATAAGATCGTTTTCTGCAAACTATGGGGAATAGAGTATCTGGTGGACGATGATGTTTTCAACATCGTTTATGGCGCGCGTTATGGCGTGCATGTATATTATCCGATCATGGAAAAGCACACTGCCTTGCAATGTGACAGATCGAAGGGATTCAAATCCTTCAGTGAGGTTGAGCAATGGCTTGCAAACTAGACCTGCTCAAAGAATTTTACAAAGGTCTGCCCACAGACAGGGCTAAGATCGAGACGGATGAATATGGCTTTGCCTATTTAAAAAAATTGCTGGCTGACGGCGCCGCGCTTGAATACGGCGAATTGACTGCCTCGGGTGTATTGCATAAATATAAATTGGCCGGTATCCCCGAACATCAAATGGAGGACCTGCTGAGAGCCCATATCGCTAAAAAGTGCAATGTGTGCCTCTATTTTGACCCTGAAGCAAATCATCTGCTCTGTTTCAATATGGATAACAACCATAAAAGCAACAATACGATCGTAATTCCCGAAATGGATTTCGCTGTTCGTACCATCAGAGCGCAGCTTACAGCGTTGGGTTGTGAACCGCTTATCATCGCCAGCGGCAGAGGCTATCATGTGTGGTGCCGCTTTGATACCGCGATCGATAACAGGCTTCTGCACCGATTCATGCTGCGTTCCGCGGCTAAAACGATGGCAGCGCTTTATTTGAAAGGCTATGATTATCACAACGTGAAATTCAATTTCTATCCGGACACAAGGATTCACTATGTGGTTTCGTTACGCCTTTTCGGATCTGTTCATGCTAAAAACAAGGTCTTCAGCCAAGTGTTTACACCGGATAAGCTGCTGAACGAAGCGGCCTCATGGGACTATTTTGAAAATTATATGCGAAATAAGACCATTTCACAAGACACGTTCTCCAAGGCATATGACGCGATGATGGTTCCCGTTTGACACGGTCGGAAGATCGGCCGGTTTTCTGTTGCATTACCGCTCACACGCCGTTATTTTCTCTCTAAGCACAAATATGCTCCCTTTATGACTTACAGTGTTCTTTTTCACTGTCTTTCATAAAGGGAGCATATCATAAGAAGGCTTTTGAAAACGGCAGGATCAGAAAACGAGCCGGGAAGCGACATAGTCCTTCACTTTGTCGATGGGCATGCGCTCCTGCTTCATCGTATCGCGATCGCGCACGGTGACGCAGTGGTCGTTTTCGGAATCGAAGTCGTAGGTGATGCCGTACGGCGTGCCGATCTCATCCTGACGGCGGTAACGCTTACCGATGGAACCGGTGTCGTCGTATTCTACGGGGAAAGACTTGCTGAGTTCTTCCGCGATCTTAGAAGCCGGCTCGGCCAGCTTTTTGGAGAGCGGGAGTACGGCGGCTTTGTACGGCGCCAGCACCGGATGCAGATGCAATACGGTGCGCGTCTCTTTCTCGTTCACTTTTTCCTCGTCGTAGGCGTTCACCAAAAAAGCCAGCGCGACGCGGTCGGCGCCCAGCGACGGCTCGATGACGAACGGCACATAGTGCTCGTCGGCCGCCGCGTCGTAATAGCTGAGGTCCTTGCCGCTCTGCTTCATGTGCGCCTTGAGGTCATAATCCGTGCGGTCCGCTATGCCCCACAGCTCGCCCCAGCCGAACGGAAAACTGAATTCGATATCCGTCGTGGCGCGGGAATAAAAGCTCAATTCGGCCTTGTCGTGATCGCGCAGGCGGATGGCCTCTTCCCGGATGCCCAGCGAGAGCAGCCATTTTTTGCAGGTGTCTTTCCAATAGGCGAACCATTCGAGGTCGGTATCCGGCTTGCAGAAGAATTCGAGCTCCATCTGCTCGAACTCGCGGATGCGGAAAATAAAGTTGCCCGGCGTGATCTCGTTCCGGAATGACTTTCCGATCTGCCCGATGCCGAACGGCACTTTTTTGCGCATGGAGCGCTGCACGTTGAGGAAGTTGACAAAGATGCCCTGCGCCGTCTCCGGGCGGAGATAGAGCTGCGATTTGGCGTCTTCCGTCACGCCCTGATAGGTGCGGTACATCAGGTTGAAACTGCGGATATCAGTGAAATTCGTCGAGCCGCAGACCGGGCATTTGATCCCGTGCTCGCGGATATAATCCCGCATCTTTTCAAAGCCCCAGCCATCCGCCACCTCGCCGGTGGCGTCCTCAATGAGCTTATCCGCCCGATGGCGGGTCTTGCAGTCCCGGCAGTCCATCAGCGGGTCGGCGAAATTGCCGACATGGCCGGTGGCCACCCAGACCTGCGGGTTCATCAGGATGGCGCTGTCGAGCCCGACATTATGAGGCGACTCCTGAATGAATTTTTTCCACCACGCGCGCTTGACGTTGTTTTTGAACTCGACGCCAAGCGGACCGTAGTCCCACGCGTTCGCCAGGCCTCCGTAGATCTCCGAACCGGGAAAGACATAGCCCCGCCCTTTGCACAGGGCGACGATCTTGTCCATGCTTTTTTCGCTGTTTGCCAGCATTCCGATGCCTCCAAAAAGGCAGAGACCGCCTTCTGTTCCCGGCATGGCCGGGATCTGTTTTAGACGGCTCCGCTCGTCATATGTGTATAGTGTATCAATCCGGCGGAGTAAAGTCAACCAAAACCGGCCGTTCGCGGATATCGGCTGGTTTTTTGGACTTTCAGAAAAAGCGGGCGTGTCCTTTTCGGACATGCCCGCGGTCCACTCGATTCTTTATTGCGTGGATTGAGCTTCCGCCTCCGACGACAGGAGCTGATCCGTGCCGATGACTTCATCTGCCGTAAGGTTCGAGGTGCTCTTATAGATGGAGATGACCACACGGCGGTTCATCGCCTTATCGGAAGCGGTGTCGTTCGGCGCAACCGGCACCGTATCCGCACGTCCCATCGCGGCGATCTTTTTGGAATCCAAGCCCCGTGCGATCAGCGCGCGTTCCACATTGTCCGCGCGCGCAGAGCTCAAGTCGATATTGTCCGAAAACTGAGAATTGTGTATGGGGTCGGAATCCGTATGGCCTTCCACGATGATGAGCGCATAACTTACTTTTTTGAGACTGTCTCCGATATGGCTGACCAGTGCCTGCCCGTTCGCGCTCATCACGGCGGAACCGGGCGTATAAAGCGTATTATCTTTCAATGTGATGACTAAACCTTTTGTATCTTCCGACATACTCACTTTCTGCTGGAGGCCGGACTGAGAGATCGTAGAAGAGAGTTCATTGTACAGATTGGACCAATCCTGCCCTGCCGTGCTCGAATTGGTAGCACCCGCCTTGCTGCCCGTGCCTGTTGTCTTCTGTGAACTCACGCTCTGTTCGCTGACAGAGACCGATGCGTTGAACCCTTTTCGGATGGCTTCCGCAACAGCCGCGGCCTTCTGCACATCCGTTTTGCTCATGGAGTACAGCACGATGAACAGGATCAACAACAGATTCATCAAGTCGGAATACGGGAGCAGCCATCTCTGTGTATCTTCATTATCCGCTTTGCGTTTCATCGCACATGGCTCCCTTCCCCGCCGTCACGGTTTTTTATTTTCAGCAGCAGGAGCCGCAGACCGTTTCCCGATCTCGCCGACCTTCGCGTAGAGACGGTCGCGCAGGCGTGACGACGGTTCGCCGGACTGGATCGCCATCAGGCCCTCCATGATGACTTCCTGATGTTCGGATTCATGCTCCGCCGAAACGCGCATCTGGCTCCCGATCGGGAGCCAGACAAGGTTTCCGAAACCGACGCCGTACATCGTGGCGATGAACGCGCTGGCGATCTGAGAACCGATCTTGCTGGTGTCGCTGCCCATATTGCCCAGCACGATCGTCATGGCCATAACGGTGCCCAAAACACCCATCGTCGGCGATGTGCCGCCCATGCCCGTGAACACGCGGGCCGCTTCCGCCACCCGGTTGTAGTTGGCTTCGATCTCATTGGTGAGCAGTTGTTTGAGAAATTCCGGGTCGGCGCCGTCCGCTATGTAGCCGAGTCCTTTTTTAACGAAAGGATCTTTGATCTTTTCCGCCTCGGCCTCCAATGAGAGCAGGCCGTCGCGGCGGGCTTTATTGGCGATCTCGCACAGCATCTCAATGATCTGCGGATAATCATGCTTTTTCTGCACCATCATGGCTTTGAAGGCATGCGGGATCTCTTTGATGTTTCGGAATGGAAAACTGACGAAGGCCGTGCCGATAGTGCCGCCCAGCACGATGGCCAAAGCCGGCAGTTTGAGCAGGCTGATGAGCACGCCGCCCTCGCCCGTGAACCCAATAACGACTCCGCCGAACGCGATAACAAGACCAATGAGTAGCGTGATGTTCATAAAAGGCTCCATTCCGCCGCTTTGCACCGGGCATCCGGGCGGAAAAGGCACATTTCATTCCGGATCGCGGCGTTTTTTTCTTTTACCGTTTGGTATCCATCAGCTGCCCCTGCGACAGATCATAACGGCTTTTTTCGTATTGGAATAGATTTTCCGCTTTTCTTTCAAAGCGGTCGATATCCTGCCGATATTTCGTTTCAAGACGCCGGGCGGCGCAGGTTACCTGCCCATCCAACTCGATGGTGCGCGAAAGATATGCACGCTCTTCTTCCGTACGCGGACGTTTGACGGCAAGCAATTTTTGCAGAAGCTGCCGCCTTTTTTCCAACGCGACGCCGAAACCCCTCAGATTTTCCGCCCGAAGCGTTTCATCCATCCGCTCTGTCAGCGCAAGAAGCCGATGAAAAGCTTTTTCGCTCATTTTGATCCTCCGCGCAGGTTTTTTCATAAAAGACAAGAGCGCAAAAAACTGCGCTCCGTTTTTACGCTTGAATTTTTTTGAAGTTTTTGAGCGCCTGCTCCCAAGTGTCCCGAAACCCATCCAGCATTTTGGCGGTATGTTCGAGAATCTCCTTATCTTTGGAAAGGTTGGCTTTGAACAGGCGGCGCTGCATAAAACCGTAGA
>CAUULH010000042.1:0-8714 GCA_963545875.1 uncultured Ethanoligenens sp. | reverse complement strand
TGACCACAGGAGGAAATTACCGCCTCCCGCCGAGCGGGCGGGATGGGGGTTATAATGAAGTCGCGCAGCACCAAAAAATGAAAATCTTTTTGCCGCGCTCGGCCTTTCGGAAAACGTCCTGCGCGCCATCGACCAGATGGGGTTCGAAGAGCCCTCTCAGATCCAGACGCAGGCCATCCCGATCGTCCTTCAGGGCTGCGACGTGATCGGCCAAGCCCAGACGGGCACCGGCAAAACGCTGGCCTACGGCGCGCCGGTGGTGAGCCTGATGACGCAGGGGCAGCATCAGCTCCAAACGCTCGTGCTGGTGCCGACAAGAGAGCTCGCCATCCAGGTGAACGACGAGCTGGTGCGCATCGACCGCTTCTCGCATTTCACTTCGATCCCCGTTTACGGCGGCCAGCCGATCGACAGGCAGATCCGCTCGCTGCGCAAAGGCGTGGACATCGTAGTCGCCACGCCGGGCCGTATGCTCGACCATATCCGCCGCGGCACGGTCAAACTGGACAGCGTGAGATTCTTTGTACTGGACGAGGCCGACGAGATGCTCAACATGGGCTTCATCGACGACATCCAAGCCATCGTGGACGAGCTGCCCGCTGACCGGCAGACGCTCCTTTTCTCCGCCACGATGCCGGCGCCTATCCGCCGTCTGGCCGAAAAGCACATGAAACCCGACGTCAAGAACGTCGTGATCGCCAAAAGCACGCTGACGGTCGACCTCACCGAGCAGTTCTATTTTGAGGTGAAGCACCGCGACCGCTTCGAGACGCTCTGCCGCATCCTCGACGTGGACGAACCGGAGAGCGCCATCATCTTCTGCCGCACCAAGCGCGGCGTGGACGAGCTGGTGGAAGCCATGCAGTCCCGCGGCTACAGCGTGGAAGGCATGCACGGCGACATGAGCCAGAACCAGCGCCAGAATACGCTCAAAAAATTCCGCGACAGCAACCTCGATTTCCTCGTTGCCACCGATGTGGCCGCGCGCGGCATCGATATCGAAAACATCAGCCACGTCATCAACTACGAGTTGCCGGCGGATGCCGAATCCTATGTGCACCGCATCGGGCGCACGGGGCGCGCCAACCGCGCCGGCATCGCGTACAGCCTCGTGACACCGCGCGAATACGGCATGCTCAAACAGATCGAGCATGTGACGCGCAGCCACATCCGGCGCAAGGAAGTGCCGACCGTCGAGGACGTTTACGAAGTCAAGAACAAAAACGTGCTCACCAAAGTGCGCGCGGAAATCACGAAAAACGACTTTGAGTCCTTCAAGCCGCTCGCTTCGGAGCTGGACGACGAATTCAACCTCGTGGACGTAGCGGCCGCCCTGCTCAAGCTGTTGTTTGAAAATGAGCTGAACTACGATTACGAATCCAGCGAAAAGGCCAGAAAAGAAAGCCATGGAGATGAAGTGCGCCTTTTTCTCAACGCGGGCCGGATGGACCACGTCACACCGGGCGATATCCTGCGCCTGCTGTGCGACCGCTCCGGCTGCACGCGGAACGAGATCGGCCACATCGATATTTTTGATAAATTCTCGTTTGCCAACGTTTCCAAAGAAGCGGCAGACACCATGATCGAGAGCTGCGCCGGAATGACGCTCTGCGGCCGGCCCGCGAACGTTCAGGTCGCTCAGAGACGCCGACCCCGCTCGTAAGAAAAAAGCCCGGCGCATAATCGCGCTTTTGCCGTCCAAACTATTCCCAGCCTATCCTTCAGCGCCTGCGGCCCGATGGGCCGCACAGAACCGGGAGGTTTCGGATGACCGTTTTGATCCCGGCTTTTGAGCCGGACACGCATCTGATCGAGCTGCTTCGGACGCTGAAAGGCGTGCGGACCGTCGTGGTCGACGACGGCAGCGGAAAACGATATGGGCCCATTTTTGCCAGGGCGCGGGCATGCGGCAGCATCGTGCTTTCGCATGCTGTCAACCGCGGCAAGGGCTGTGCGCTGAAAACGGGCTTTGCCTACATCCTGCAAAACTTGAACGAACGGGAAGGCGTCGTGACGGCGGACGCCGACGGCCAGCACCGCGCCGCCGACATCTTCCGCGTCGCGGAAAAAATGCGGCAGACGCGCCGCGGCATCGTGCTCGGCGTGCGCTCTCCGCGCGGGCATGTCCCGCTCCGCAGTTCATTCGGCAATCTCGTGATGCGCGGGATCTTTCTGCTGGCCAGCGGCCGCCGGGTGCGGGATACTCAGACCGGCCTGCGCGGCATTCCGGCCGGCCTGCTCCCGCTGATGCTCCGCGTGCGCGGCTCACGCTTTGAATACGAGATCAACATGCTGCTCGACTTGGCCAACGCGGGCTACTCGTTCAGTCAAGTGCCCATCGAAACGGTCTATACGAAACGGAATGCTTCTTCGCATTTCCGGCCGCTCGCCGATTCCGTTCGCGTGCTCCTGCCGACGATGCGCTTCTGCATCGGCAGCGTCTCGGCTGCCGCCGCGGATTATCTGCTGCTGTTCGTCTTTCAGGGATTGCTGCACAGCCTTTTCCTCGCCGTTTTCGCGGCGCGCGCGGCGAGCTCCGCCATCCAGTACGGCATGAACCGTTCGCTGGTCTTTCACTCCCGCCTCACGGCGCGCAAACCGCCGCACCGCGCAGCCCAATACTATACGCTGGTGCTCGCGCTGCTTTTGATCAATTACCTGATGCTCAAATTTTTCAGCGAGGTATTGGGCATCTGGCTGCCGTGGGCCAAGCTCTTAACGGAATTTATTCTCTTTTTTGTCAGCTATGCCGCTCAGCGCCTGTTCGTCTTCAAACATCCGGCACTCGGCTGACCTTTAATCGAACGGCATACCGGCCGCCGCCATCGCCCTTTTGAGCGTCGCGCCCGCCGCGTCATGGATACAGAGCGCCGCACGACTGTCGTACGGCGTTTCGCTTTTGTTCAGCAAAACGAGCCTTTTTTCGCGGTAATAATCGATGAGGCCCGCCGCCGGATAAACGGCAAGGCTGGTGCCCGCGACGATGAGCATATCCGCCCGCATGATGGCCGATACGGCATGCTCCACCGTCCGGCTGTCAAGACCTTCCCCGTAGAGCACGACCTGCGGGCGAACGATCCCGCCGCAGGCACAGCGCGGGATATCCGGCGCCATAAGCACCTTTTCAAGCCCGTATTCTTTTCCGCATTTTACACAGACATTGCGGTAGACGCTCCCGTGCAGTTCATACACGGTCTTAGAACCGGCTTTTTGATGGAGACCGTCGATATTCTGCGTCACCACGGCTTCCAGCGTGCCGCGGCGCTCCAGCTCGGCAAAAGCGAAGTGCGCCGCGTTAGGCCGGGCATCCGGAAAGATCAGATAGCGGCGCAGATATTGAAAGAAGACGGACGGCTTCCGCTCAAAGAAGTCGTGGGAAAGCAGCACTTCCGGCTGTTCGCCGTATTCTTTCTGGATCGCTTCATATACGCCGCCGGAGGAACGGAAATCCGGAATGTTGCTTTCGGTGGAAACGCCCGCGCCCGTGAACGCCACGATGTGCCGGGACGTTTTGAGCCAATCGGACAAAGTCGCTATCGTATCCATGACAAAACACTCCTTTTTATCCCGCATGGCGGCTTTTTCCAGCGCCGCCTTTTCACCCAGAATAGCACGGAGTTAAGCGGATTGCAACCACTGTGTTCTGCTGATGATCCCGCCCTTTCGGGCCCGGGTCTGCCCGCGTGGGCGCAGCGGGCTTTCCGGCATCATCGGCGTCCCGTTCGTCAGGTCTTCCTCCGTTTCGTCTTTCCGGCAGGCTTCCCTTTACAGGCGCCGGGCCGATACGGTATAATAAAGCGGAAAGAACCGCGCGCGAGAAAGGGAAAAGGCATGATCGAACTGGTGGCAAGCGATATGGACGGCACTTTGCTGAACAGCAAAAAAGAGCTTCCTCCCCGCTTTTTTCCTTTGCTTGAGCGGCTGCTCCGGCTTGGGGTCCGCTTCGCCGTGGCCAGCGGGCGGCAGTATTACAGCCTGCTCAGAACTTTCGCCCCGGTAAAAGACGAGATCCTCTTTATCTGCGAAAACGGCGGCATGGTCATGGAAAAGGGCCGCACGCTCTCACTGACGGAGCTGGACAGGCCGCTCCTTTTCGAGATCATCGGCGTTTTGCGGGAACAGCCGGGCGCGTTTCCGGTACTCTGCGGGGAGAAAAGCGCCTACATCGAAAACGACACGCCGTTTTTCCTCGAAAACGTCACTCCCTATTACGCCCGCTGCCAAAAGGTGACGGACGTGCTGGAGGCGGCAAAAAAAGACCGCATCTGCAAGATCGCCGCTTTCGATACGGGAAACGCCGAGACCGGCGTCTATCCCCTGCTCCGCCGCATTGCGGGGCGGGCAAACGTCTGCCTTTCCGGCGGCCATTGGGTGGACCTCATGCCCACAGGGGTGAACAAAGGCACCGCGATGCGCTTTTTGCAGAAAAAGCTCGGCATCGGGCCGGACGAGTGCATGGCTTTCGGCGATTACCCGAATGATCTCGAAATGCTGAAAGCCTGCACGGAAAGCTACGCCATGGCAAACGCGCACCCCGATGTGCTGGCCGTCTGCCGCCACACGGCGCCTTCTAACGACGAAGAAGGCGTGCTCTCTACGCTTGCCGCCGTTTTTGGGCTGGAATTTTCGGGGAAACCGCGATAAAAAGAACCTGAAAACCGCTTTTTTGGCAAAAATTTCTCGCACATCGTGCCGATTTCTCTTGCATTTTCGCATGGCAGGCGTATAATAAAGCGTGTGAGAATGGTTCGAGGCCTTGGTGGCCCGGGCTGTCCAGATACCGCAGAAGACCTGCCTAGCTTTATAGCTGACGGGTCTTTTAGAATATATGAGGAGTTTTTATATGCAACGTGTGATGGTATTTATCGATCAGCTGAATTTTGAGATCGCCCTGCTCAACTATTACCGCGATCAGGGCAAGCAGGCTCCGCGCTTAGATTACAATGCGATCCCCGAGCAGCTCACCGCCCTGCTGCCCGGGCAGAACCACCTGGTCAAGACCTTTTTATTCGTTCCCAAGCCGGACGAGTTCCTGATGAATCTGCCCCGCTGGCAGCATTACAGCAACTGGATCAACGGCATGAAGAACCAGCATTATTTCACGGTGATCGAGGGCTCTTATGTGGCCAGGCAAGTCGCCGAAGACCTGCCGATGGACATAAACGACCACCGGACCTATTATAAAGAAGAAAAAGGCACGGACATCAACGTGGCCGTGCATCTGCTTACCAAAGCCTTTATGAACGCCTACGACACGGCCATCATCTTAAGCGGCGACAGCGACTATGTCACCGTGCTGGATGTGCTCAACATGATCGGCAAGACCACGGTCATCGCCGGCGTGAAAGGGCAGAACATCTCCAAGCTCCGGAAATACAGCGACGACAGCTACATCATCGACGACGATTTCTTCCAGAAATGCCTGCGCGACGACAGCCGCCGGGCTAATTTTCAGACCAGATAAAACAGCATCGAAAAAACGGCGAAAGCCGTGGTGAACACGCCTAAAGATGGGACGGCCCAAGCTGCGGCACGCGGAAAACACCGCCGCATCTTCGAGGCCGCCAGCCCCAGAAAGCCTGCGCCGGAAAACAGCGTGGGCACGATATAACGGAAATCCATCGTACAGCCGAAGGGATATTCCAGATTGAAAACCAGGAAGGCGCCTATCTGCGTGAGCCACAGAAACCCGAGCACAAAACGCGAAAGGCGCGGCACATCGCGGGCAAAAATCACCCAGACCATCGCCGCCAGCGAAAGCGCGATAAGCAATAGATTGAGCGCAGTGAGCATCGGCGCGAGAAAGGCCGCGCTTGAGAATGTGAATTCGCCGTAGAGCGAGCATTTTACGAGATAGATCCACAAATGATAATCGCCGTAAGGATTGCAGAAAAGCGACGTGAACAGTTCGCCGACGGGGAACGAGAGAAAGCGCTCGGCCAGGCTGTGCATCCCGATATAGAGCGGGCCGGTGGTGCTCATGGGGAGCACGTAGCCGAACGGCTGGCCGAAAAGCAGATGGTTCCGCACCGAATACCAGAGCGAAAGCGGCGCACAGACAGCCAAAAAAGCCGCATACTGCACCCAAAGCCCTTTTATCCGCCCGCCCGGGCTCTTGAAGAGCGCCCGGAGAAACACCACGGCAGGCACCGCCGCCACCAGAATGCCGGACAGCTTGGTCGATGCCGCAAGGCCGATAAAGACGGCCAGCAAAAGGATCGTGCGCATTTTCCGGTCTTTTGCCCAGCGGACGGTGTAAAGAAGCGCCAGCGCCATCCAGAAGACTGTGAGCATATCGTTATTGATGCTGGCGGAAAGCAGATAAAACGTTGGCTGAAAGGCCAGAATACTCATAGCAAACAAGATCGCCCGCTTGGAAAACCCAAGTTCTCTAAAAAGGCTCAGGCAGACGAGCAGCAGCGCGCAGGAGGCGAAAGCGGGCACCAGCTTGGCCGCTTCCAGCAGCCCATCCACGGAAAGGCCGGAAGCAAAGAGCGCGTAGACATGCATCACGGCCGCTTCCAGCGCAAAAGAGACCGGCGGGTGATAAAAAAGCCCCGTATAGCTGGAAGGCAGGCTGCCCGTCAGATAGAGCCGGGCCGTATAGGCGGCGTTCTGGAAATCGTTGATCTGTCCCACATCGTGCCCGCGCAGCGTATAGGGCGTATAGAGCATATAGCCGATGCGCATGGTCCAGCCGGCGATCAAGATCATAAAGAGCAGGAGCCTGCTTCCAAGCCGCCTTTTGAACAGACCGGCAAACAGTACGGCACTCACGGCGAACAAGGTGATGACCATGCCCATCTGGATCTGTCCTTCGGTCTTTCCATTCCAAAGGGCAAAGGCAGCAGCCAGCACGGCCCCCAAAAGCAGATAGCGGGCCGCCGGCGGAAGCGGCCTGGCCGTCCTTTTCATTTTTGCCCAAACGATACGCATACCGTCCCTTTCGCCGCAGTCGATCCGATCATTCGTTCATGCGCTTTTTCCATTATACTGCAAAAACGGAATCGTTCCAAGCTTTCGATGGCAAGGAGGAGTATCCATGAAAAAAATAGAGGATTACCGCTTCGACGGAGAGCGCCGCTGTCGTCTCGATGATATCCCGCCGGACGACGCCGGGCCTTTTCACGCCAAAGAAGAGGCGGCCGGCACTTTTGAACGCAACAAGGCTATTCTGGCCGAAGAGCAGGGCAAACTATACGCTCAAAAAGAATACGCGCTGCTCATCATCTTCCAGGGGCTGGACGCCGCCGGAAAAGACGGCGCGGTCCGCCACGTTTTCAGCGGGCTCAACCCGCAGGGCGTCAAAGTCTGGAGCTTTAAACAGCCGAGCGCGGAGGAGCTTGGGCACGACTATCTCTGGCGCACGCATCTCCATATGCCTCGGCGCGGCGAGATCGGCATCTTCAACCGCTCCTATTACGAAGAGGTGCTGGTCGTGCGCGTGCACGACCTCCTGCCTACCGAGAGCCTGCCCGCCCCGTTGATGACGAACGACATCTGGGAGCGCCGTTACCGGCACATCTCCCATTATGAAACTTATCTGTGTGAAAACGGTATCCTGCCCGTGAAATTTTTTCTGCATCTTTCCAAAGGCGAACAGAAAAAACGCCTGCTCGCAAGGCTCGACGACGAGGGAAAGAACTGGAAATTCAGCGCCACCGACGTCAAAGAAAGACGCTATTGGGACAAATACCGCAAATGCTATGAGGAAATCATCAACCGGACGTCCTCGCGCGAAGCGCCTTGGTATGTCATCCCGTCGGATAAAAAATGGTACGCCCGGTATCTGATCGCCGCGATTCTGGCCGATAAAATAAAAGGGCTCCATCTGCATTATCCGGAGATCACGGACGAACAGCGCGGCGTGCTGAAAAATTATCGGAGCCTGCTCGAAAACGGAGACGGGGCCGCGCATTAAATCAAAAATTCACCCAAACAGGAGGATCGACATGGCGGAAAACGACAGCAAAGAGAAAGATTACGGACAATACCGGCGGCCTTCGGGAAACGAAGGACACGCCGTCGTGGAAAGCATGAACCATTCGCACTACGAGCTGACGAGCTGGGGGCTGGCTTTCATTCCGGTGCGGAAAGACGACACGCTCTTAGACATCGGCTGCGGCGGCGGCGTGACGGCGGCAAGGCTGGCCGAACTCGCGCCGGACGGGAAAGTCACCGGCGTGGACCATTCGCCCGACTGCGTGCGCTGGGCGGCCGATCAGAACCGCGCCGAAGTGTCGGCCGGGCGGGTACGCATCCTCCAGGCGGACGTTGACGCGCTTCCCTTCCCCGACAGCACGTTCGACAAGGCCTTTGCCGTGGAGACCGTCTATTTTTGGCCCGACTTAGCCGCCGATTTTGCCGAGGCGCGGCGCGTACTCAAGCCGGGCGGACTTTTCGTCATCATCCATGAAGCCTACGCCTGCGAGCGGTTCCGCGAAAAAACCGATATGCTCGAAGCGGATGGGAAAATGCGCGTGCTCTCTCCGGACGACGCGAAAACGCTGCTTTTAGGCGCCGGCTTTTCCCAAGCGGCCGTGCACACCTGGGAAGAAAAAAACTGGATGTGCTGCATCGCGGAAAAATGACGCCGTTATAAGCGATCAAAAGAGACTGCCTCGGAAATTCTTTCCGAGGCAGTCTCTTTTTTGAGCAGAAGACGATCAGACGCCGGAAGTGTGCCGGGCAGCGGCTTTCTGCTCCATTTCATA
>CAUULH010000041.1:0-8722 GCA_963545875.1 uncultured Ethanoligenens sp. | reverse complement strand
GGCGACATAGTCGCCGGTAGCCGCGCGGGCGCCGTCGTTGCTTGGCTTGGCAAATCCTTCGTTCTTCTGATTGCGGATCAAGCGCACCCACGGATATCGTTTGCGGACAAACGCAACCGACCCGTCCGTCGAACCGTTATCCACTAAGATCGTTTCGATCTTCTCCTTAGGATAATCCAATTTTCGGATGGAACGAAAGCATTCATCCAAATGTGCAAGACCGTTCAGATTAACGATCACGATAGAAATCTTCGGTTCTAAAGCCATTTCGATTACCACCTATCCCTCAAAATATAATCCTTTATGGGTTTTTTTTCTGGCAAAATTCATCATAGGCGGCCAAAACCGGCTGTGTATCCCCAATCATTTGGACCCGGCCATGATCCAGCCACAGGACCCTTTTACAAATCTTCTTGATTTCGCTCATCGAATGGGAAACGAACAGGACCGTAGCGCCGCCTTCGATCATCTCGATCATTTTGTTCGCGCTTTTTTTCTGAAACGGCGGGTCGCCGACCGAAAGGATCTCGTCGACGATCAGGATATCGGGCGCGACCAGAGTGGCAATCGAAAAGGCAAGCCTCGCCACCATGCCGGAAGAAAAGTTCCGCACGGGAACATCCATAAAATCTTTAAGCTCAGAAAAATCCACGATCTCCTGGTATTTCGCTTCGAGAAATTCTTTCGTGTAACCCAGGATCGCCCCGTTCAAAAAGACATTTTCCCTCGCCGTGAGCTCCATATCGAAACCGGCGCCGAGCTCGATCATCGGAGCGATCGTGCCGTGGTGAAAAACTGTCCCTTTTGTCGGTTTCATCACGCCGGCCACGATCTTCAAAAGTGTGCTTTTTCCGGCGCCGTTGGTCCCCACAAGGCCAAGGACGTCGCCTTTGTTCAGCGTAAAGGAAACATCTCGAAGAGCCCAGAATTCTTCGGATTTGAGTTCACGGCGCACCTTTTTGATGAAAAATTCCTTGAGCGTGTTGACTCTGTCGTTGCCCAAGATAAATCGCATGGATACATCTTTGATATCTATCAAAACAAACGCCTCTCTTCTCTCCGTTCAGGATCAGATATACAGAATAAATTTATCCTGCTTGCTCCGGAAAAACAAAATGCCGACGATCAAAGCTACGACGGCACAGACCGCGCAATAGACAAACTGCATCAGAGTAGGCGTCGCGCCAAAAATGATGGTGTGCTCGAAATTGACGAAATAATACATCGGGTTAAAATGCATGACTGCCAGAAAATACGGCGTATACCAGCGCGGATTGCTCTGGACCAGTTCGAGCGAATACATGATCGGGGTCAGATAGAGCCATGCCGTCATGAAAACGCCGTAGATGTAAAGCATATCGCGGAAAAAGACCGTGAGGGCGGAAATGATGAAACTGATGCCGATGGCAAAAACGACGACACAGATGAAATCATAGGGCATGAAGACATTCTGCCACGCAAAGGTAAGCTGGCCGCGTGCGATCTCCACGAACAGGATGGCGTACAACGCGATGAACGAAAACAGCATATTGATCGAGGAAGAAAGCACTTTTGAAAGCGGAAAAATATACTTGGGGATATAGACTTTGGTCAGCAGCCCAAAATTTCCAATGATTGAGCCGATAGCCAGATTGGTAGCCTCGCTGAAACCGTTCCAGAACACCAGACCGGCCAGCAGATATACCGGATAATCCGGGATGCCGCTTCCCCGCCCGCCCATATGGAACAACTGAATGAAGACGATGCTCAGGATCGTCATCGTAAGCAGCGGATTGAGCACGCTCCACAAGACTCCCAAAACAGACCGCTTATATTTGGTTTTGAAATCCCTGCTGACCAGCTGGCCGAGCAGATACCGGTAATGAAGAAAGACCTTCCAGCTTTTTGCTAACTTCATAAAAAACCTCGCCTGTAAATCAAAACGGAGATGACGTCAAAGAACACCGGACGTTATGAACGGTTCTGATACATCTTCTGATAATAATCCTGATATTCGCCGGAGATGATGCGTTTCCACCAGTCTTTGTGTTCAAGATACCACTTGACCGTCACTTTGATGCCTTCCGCAAACCGATAGGTCGGCCGCCAGCCGAGCTCCGTTTCGATCTTCGTCGGGTCGATGGCGTAGCGGCGGTCGTGGCCTTTGCGGTCGGTGACGAACGTGATGAGGCTTTCCGGCTTGCCGAGTTCGTGCAGCACGGCCTTCACCACATCGAGGTTGCTCTGTTCGTTGTGGCCGCCCACATTGTAAACTTCGCCGATCTTCCCTTTGCGAAGGACAAGGTCGATGGCCGCGCAGTGGTCGCCCACGTAGAGCCAATCGCGCACGTTCCTGCCCGTGCCGTAGACCGGAACGCTCTGATCGGCGAGCGCGCGGGTGATGATGAGCGGAATGAGCTTTTCGGGAAAATGATACGGGCCGTAGTTGTTGGAGCAGCGTGTGATGGTCGCCGGCAGGCCGTAAGTGCGGTGATAGGCCATGACCAGCAGATCCGCGCCCGCTTTGGAAGCGGAATACGGCGACGACGTATGGAGCGGCGTTTTTTCCGTGAACATCAGCTCCGGCCGGTCGAGCGGCAGATCGCCGTAGACTTCGTCGGTGGAGATCTGATGATAGCGCTTTACGCCGGTCTCACGGCAGGCGTCCATCAGCACGCCGGTGCCAAGCAGGTTCGTCTGGAGAAAGATGCCGGGATTGACGATGGACCGATCCACATGGGATTCCGCCGCGAAATTGACCACGGCGTCGAATTTTTCTTTATGAAAAAACGGGAAAACGAAATCGCGGTCGGCGATATCGCCTTTGACGAAACGGAAGTTCTTCCGCTTCATCGCCGGTTCAAGCGTTTCCAGATTGCCGGCGTAGGTGAGCAGATCGAGGCAGACGATCTCGTCTTCCGGATGCTTGTCTAATTCGTAATAAACAAAATTGGAGCCGATGAACCCGGCGCCGCCCGTTACGAGGATCTTCATATCGTTTTCTCCTTATTTGGCGGAATAGACGAAATTGCAGTCGCTGTCTTTCAAAAGCGGCGCGGAAAGGTCTTTTTTCGAGAGGACCGGGTCTTTAACGCCCCAGTCCACGCCGATGGACGGATCGTCGAACCGGATGCTCCGGTCGCAGTCCGGCGCGTAATAGTCATCGACCTTATACTGCACTTCCACATCGTCGGTCAGTGTCACGAAACCGTGCGCAAAACCGGCCGGAATGAAGAACATCTTTTTGTTTTCCGCGCTGAGCTCCACGGAAGCCCATTTTTTATAGTTTGGCGAGCCCTTGCGGATATCGACGGCCACATCCAGAATCGCGCCGCGCGTGCAGCGGAGCAGCTTGCTCTGCGCTCTGGGGTCCATCTGAAAATGCAGGCCGCGCAGCGTGCCTTTTACGGCACTGAAAGACTGATTGTCCTGCACGAAATCCACCGTGATACCGAGGGCTTTCATTTTGTTTTGGGTATAGGTCTCCATGAACCAGCCGCGGTTGTCACCGAATACCTGCGGCTCTACGATCAGCACCCCATCGAGATTGGTTTTCGTTGCTTTCATATCGAATATGTTCCTTTCTTGTTCAAAAAGACGCGAAGCGCGCTCAAAAAGTCACTTTTCCCGCCTGATAATCGAAATATTCCTTCAAAGCGTCCTGCCATTTGGCTGGACGATGGCCCGTGACGGCAGCCATCTTGTCTTTCGAGAGCACGGAAAAAGACGGCCGGTGCGCCTTGCGGGCGAACGCTTTAGCCGTCGTGGCTTTGACCGTGACATCCGCGCCGGCCAGGCGGAAGATCTCTTTGGCGAACTCGTTCCACGAGCAGACGCCCTCACAGGTGGCGTGGAAGATGCCGCGGGCATCCGCGCGGACGACCGCCTCGACCATGCGCACCAGCTCAAACGTGGAAGTCGGATTGCCCATTTCGTCGGTGACGACGCTGAGCTCCTTATGCGTTTCCGCGAGCTTGAGCATCGTTTTGACGAAATTGTTGCCGTGCGGGCCGTAAAGCCACGCGGTCCGCAGGATCGCGCTGTTCTCACACAGCGCCTGCACGTTCTGCTCACCGGAGAGTTTGGACGCACCGTAGACGTTCTGCGGGTCCGGGCTGTCGGTCTCCGCATAGGGGACGGCGGAATCACCGCGGAACACATAGTCCGTGGAGATATGGACGAGTTTCGCGCCCGCGCGCGCGCAGGCGAGCGCCACCAGCCCCGCTCCGTAAGCGTTCACGCGATAAGCCAGCTCGGCATTGTCTTCACAGCCGTCCACGTTGGTGATGGCCGCACAGTTGAGCACCACGTCCGGTTTGGCCGCCAAGATGGTCCCATCCACCCGAACCGCGTCGGTAATATCCAGATCGGCCGTGACAAACGCGGAAACGTCATATTTTTTGGAGAAATAGGAAGCCGCGTCGACGCCGAGCTGCCCGTCGGCAGCAATGATGAGCATTCGCATGAAAAACCTCCGTTTATCCTGGTGAAAAATCGTGAGCTTTCAGTCTTTTTTGAATTTCAGCGCGATGAGCGCCTGCTTGAGCAGGCATTCGAGCGTGCCGAGCGCCGTAGCCGCATACAGGGCGGCAAGCGCGGGCGGCGAAGCGTGCCGGTAGACCCGGTGGTAATACAAACGGCTGCGCTGCATGATGCGGTATTTCCGCAGGGAGACACGCGAGGAAGCGCCTTCCAGATGGCAATAAGCACAGTCCGTGCAGACCGCTTCCCCAAGACCGAGCCGCCTGAGCTTCTCCCCGAAGATATCTTCTTCGTAAAACAGGAACGTGTGCTCGTCAAAGCCGCCGCACGCTTTGAAAACGGCCGCGCGCACGAGAAAACACGCGCCGGACACACAGTCCGCCCGCACGAACGGCGGGTCTTCCCAATAAGAAGCCGGATAGGCCTCCCGCCGCATCCCGAGCAGACGCGCCAGAATCCCGGAGCTGTACGCGAGATCGCCGCGGACGGTGCGCCTGCGCCAGCCCGGCAGGTCGTGCGGCGAACCGTCCGCTTTCAGCATGCGCGGCGCGGCAACGGCAAGCTCGGGATGTGCCTTTAAAAGACGCACACAGCGCGAGACGCTTTCTCCGCTTATCTCGATATCCGGATTGGCGATAAGAAGAAACGCCGGCATGACGCCCGCTTTTTCCAGCGCGGCAACACCGAGGTTATTGCCTTTGGCATAGCCGCCATTCCGCGTTTTTTGAAAAAGCACGCGCGCGTCCCGCAGTTCCTCTTCTTCACCCGTAAGGCCGCCCGGCCCGGACGCATCCACCACACTGATACGCCCGATCTCACCGCAGGCGAGCAGCGAGCGCACCAGACTCAGCGTATGCCGGTCATCGCGGTAATTGAGGATGACGGCCGCGGTCTCCGCTTCGCGCGTCATTCCTGGGCAAGCTCCGCGAGATATTTGCCGTAATCGGTCTTGGCCATGGAACCCGCGGCTTCCCTGAGAAGATCTTTCCCGATATAGCCCTGCGTGTAGGCGATCTCCTCAAGGCAGGCAATATACATGCCCTGACGAGTCTGGATGGCCTCCACGAAATTGGCCGCCTGCAAAAGACCCTGGCAGGTGCCGGTATCGAGCCACGCCACGCCGCGGCCGAAAAGTTTGACTTTGAGCTTGCCTTCCGACAGATAGGCGTTGTTCACGCTGGTGATCTCGATCTCGCCGCGGGCGGAGGGCTCGACGTTCTTCGCGATCTCCACCACGCGGTTATCGTAAAAATAGAGGCCCGGGACGGCGTAATTCGATTTGGGCTGCTCCGGCTTTTCCTCGATGGAGAGCACGGTGCCGTCTTTATCGAATTCCACCACGCCGAACGCGTTCGGCTGCTTGACCAGACAGCCGAAGACCACCGCGCCGTCTTTGACGGCCGCGGCTTCCTGCAAAAGCTGCGTGAGACCCGCGCCGTAGAAAAAGTTATCGCCCAGCACGAGACAGACGCTGTCGCTCCCGATGAAATCCGCGCCGACGATGAACGCGTCGGCAAGGCCGCGGGGCTTGTCCTGCACTTTGTACGAAAAAGAGACGCCGAAACGGCTCCCGTCGCCCAAAAGCGCCTGATAAAGCGGCACATCGCGCGGCGTGGAGATGATGAGGATCTCGCGTATCCCCGAGAGCATCAGCACGGAAAGCGGATAATAAATGAGCGGCTTGTCGTAGATCGGCAGAAGCTGTTTGGAAACCGCCTTCGTGATCGGATACAGGCGTGTTCCAGACCCGCCTGCCAAAACGATTCCTTTCATCGATCGTACCCTGTCCCTTCCATAATCAAATCGTCTGCAACCTAATAAGTATATTTTTTCTTCCGGCCAAAGACCGGCTTGACCATCCGATACAGCACGCCCAGCATCCTCTTGGAAAAGGCCGTGCGCAAAAACAGAAAGCGCGTCCGCCGCAAAAGATGCAGATACGCATTTTCTCCCATCGCGGAATAGAGCCCGCCGTCCGCATGGCAAAGCCATCGGTCGAATGTCCGCGCCCGCCAGCCGCCGCGCTTAACATCCGGGTCGTAGAACGCGGCGATCATATACTGAGTGAAGCAGAGCCGCCGGAGCACGGAATACGCATAGGCTTTGCGGGACACGTCGAGCGGCGTATCGTGAACGAACGCCACCAGCCGCTTGACGACCCGCTCGTGGTCGCCGTAGCGGCGCACGAAACTGTCCGCCGCCACGGACTGAGAAGCGCGCCCCACCGCGTAGCGGTAGACGACGGCGTCCACGAATTCGACCGTCCGTACATAAGGCACCGGAAGCAGGCCGTATTCCATATCCACATAGAACGTATGCTCCTGCATCCGGATGCCGTGCTCGCGCAAAACAGACGTGCGAATGGTCATGGCGTGAATGCCGAAATACAATCCGCTTTCCCGCGGCAGTTCTTCAAAATGATAAAGACGCCCGTACTCAACGCCGGAAAAACGCATCGGCACGGGATGTTCCGGGTCGTTTTCCGGCACGCGCTCGTAATGCGCGAGCACCAGATCTGCCTCCGCCTTGTTCAGGCGGGCCATCAGCCGGGAAAAGCCTTCTTCCGCCAGCGTATCGTCTCCGTCCACGACTTTGAAATAGCGCCCCGCCGCCGCCTCGATGCCCGTATTGACCGCGCCGCCGTGGCCTTTGTTCTGCTGGGAGATCACGCGCACGCTTTCCGGATAGCTTTCCGCAAAATGATCGGCCACCGCCGCCGTTTTGTCCGAAGAGCCGTCGTCTACCACGATGATGTCAAGCATCGGCAGGAGCGAAGGCACGCACAATGAACGCAGAGTGGCGGTCAAAGTGTTTTCAACATTGTATGCCGGCACGGCAACGCTCAACAGTTTCAATTTGATTCCTCTTTTCCGCCGGCCGCCCGGCAAGCCGGCCCTGCGGGCAGGCAAAGCATCCCTCGCGCGGAAATCCTTTCATTTTACAAGAAACTATTGTATCATAGACATGCCGTCCTATTCAATACCCAATCTCCCCTTCTCAGGGGAACGGACGGCGTGAAAGGAAAAGCGGCCATGCCCAACGTCAGCATCATCGTTCCCGTCTACAACGCGGAAAGCACGCTTGCGGACTGCGTCGACTCACTTTTGAACCAGACGCTTTCTTCCATTGAGATCATTCTGGCGGACGACGGCTCCACGGACCAAAGCCCCGCGCTCTGCGACGCTTTTGCCCGGAAAGACGACCGCGTCCATGTGCTCCATATCCAGGATTCCGGACCCGCGGCGGCGCGGAATGCCGGGCTTGAAACAGCCAAAGGCGATTTTATCGGCTTTGCCGACGCGGACGACACGGCGGAGCCGGCGCTTTTCGCCACATTGCTCGAGCGGGCAAACGAAACGGGCGCGGATCTTTCTCTCTGCGATTACTTCGCCGTTTCCCCTCAGAGCGAGACGGTCTGCTCCGTGATTCCCGGCAAAAGCCGCGCATTCTCCCGCGAGGAGATCCGCGCGCAGATCCTGCCGTACTTTTTCGGCTACGCGCCCGGCGAATTGGCGCATTTCGGCTCCTGCTGCCCGTTTGCCGACAGCCGTTCCTATGTGTGGCTCGCCCTCTACCGCGCCGATATGCTGCGTGAAAACGCCGTTCGTTTTCCGGATGAAAAGCTGTATTACACGGAAGATAATCTGTTCAATCTCCAGGCCGTCTTCTGCGCGGCGCGCCTCGTCTATACGGCGGCTCCGCTCTACCGGTACCGCCTGAGCGGAAACACGTTCACTTCCCGCTTCAAGCCGGATTATTT
Organism: uncultured Ethanoligenens sp.; assembly: GCA_963545875.1. Classification (GTDB taxonomy): domain Bacteria; phylum Bacillota; class Clostridia; order Oscillospirales; family Ethanoligenentaceae; genus Ethanoligenens. The sequence goes on along the minus strand of CAUULH010000041.1, from coordinate 501 downwards.
CGCCTGCCGCCTGCGCAAATATCAATATCTCGAAGATTTTGCCGCCCGGCGCGGCCTGCCTGCCGAAATGGCTTCCCGCCTGCCGCGGAAGATCTGCGCCGAAACACCGACCCTCCTGAATTATTATGCCTCGCTGGCGCCTGGATTTTCAAAAAAATACCTTTTCGTTTCTAAAATTTTACATCATCCGGTCATCCAAAAGGCGCTTGCGGCCGTTCCCGCCTCCGAAAGGCCGGCCGGCCGGCTCGGTCTCACGCTCACAGCCGCTCAAAAAAAATGGGCCCTGCCCATCCTTTTGGCCTGCCTTGCTCAAAAAAAAGGACGCGCGCTCCGGGCTAAAAAGAGCCGTTAGGCAAGCAGCTTGCTGAAGCCGTCGAACCCGAAGAAAAACGCCCCGATGAGGATGGCCGTGATGCCGATGAATTTCCGTTTGGTGAACTTCTCCTTAAGGATCAGCTTGGACATAAGCATCGTCCATATATAGGTGATGGAAGACATCGG
>CAUULH010000040.1:0-8770 GCA_963545875.1 uncultured Ethanoligenens sp. | reverse complement strand
ATATCAAGATCGCGGGCAAAGAAAAAGCAATACCGGTGGACGATTCGGCCCAGACAGCAAAAGAACTCGCCAAGGAAAAACAGAACGGCAACGTAGACAAAGCCAATGCGCTGGGCAGCCGGCTTGCGCGCATGGTAATGGAAGAAGATGTAACGCCTTATCGCGAGGGCAGCGCGTCGGGGCGCATCCATCTGCACTGCCGGCTCTTGCTTACCTGCGCGGCGTATGATGCGGTACAGGCGCTTCCCGGCAGTGTGCTGCCCGGCGTGGCCGGAGAGGCTTTCCGTCAGACGATCCAGAGCGGTTATCCGCGTTTTTATCAGCAAATGACGGAGACGGGCGCGCTTTCATTTTATATGCTCTGCCTGCGGGGCGAGGCCGAAAAAACGGAGAATATGGGCCGGACCTTTGCCCGCTTGACGGAAAGGGAAGGCGAGCAGACGGCGGAAAAAGACGGCGTCTCGCTCTACCGTTCGTTCCGGAAAAAAACCGAACAGGCGGTAAAAGAAAGCGGGATCGACCGGAGAACGCCGGAAAACCCATAAAAAGACGTACGGCGGGCCCTGCCGGCCGGAAAAGAGGAAAGAGAGGAAGTTCCATGAGTTATACGATCGAATATGAGAGATGGCTCTCCAAGACCGAACCCGCCATGCAGGCGGAACTGCGTGAGGCCGCTACACATCCCGGCGAGATCGAGAACCGGTTCGGCTCCATGCTGGAGTTCGGCACGGCCGGTCTGCGCGGCGTCATGGCCGCGGGCCTCAACCGCATGAACATCTATACGGTCCGGCAGGCCACGCAGGGGCTCGCCAACGTCATCGCCAAAGAGGGCGGCGCGGCCAAAGAGCGCGGCGTGGTCATCGCGTACGACTGCCGCAACCATTCGCGCGAGTTCGCCAAAGAGGCGGCGCGCGTGCTGGCCGCGGCGGGCATCCGCTCTTATCTGTTCGATGAGCTCCGCCCCACGCCGGAGCTTTCGTTCGCCATCCGCGAGCTGCATGGCATCGCGGGCATCAACGTCACCGCCAGCCACAATCCGAAAGAATACAACGGCTATAAGGTCTATTGGGAAGACGGCGCTCAGCTCGGCCCGGAAAAAGCATCCGAAGTGCTGAAGGAGATCCGCCAGAACGATATCTTCAACGACGTCTATGTGATGGATTTTGCCGAGGCGCAGGCCAAAGGCCTCATCCGCATCATCGGCGCCGAGATCGACGAGAAGTTCATGGCGAAAGTGCTCGAGCAGGTCGTCTGCCCCGAAGCCGTAAAGGCCGTGGCCGATACGTTCAAGATCATTTACACGCCGTTTCACGGCACGGGCTATCGTCTGGTGCCGGAAGTGCTGCACCGCGTGGGCTTCAAGCATATCATCCCCGTGCCGGAGCAGATGAAGATCGACGGCAATTTCCCCACCGTGAAATCGCCGAATCCGGAAGATAAAGAAGGCTTTGCGCTCGCCATCGAGCTGGCAAAGAAAGAAAACAGCGATCTCATCATCGGCACGGACCCGGATGCCGACCGCGTGGGCATCGTGGTGCGCGACGCCGAGGGCGACTATGTCAGCCTCACGGGCAACCAGGTGGGCGTGCTGCTGGCGGACTACATCATTTCCGCCAAAAAGGAAAAAGGCGATCTGCCGGCTAACGGCGCCGTCGTGAGCACCATCGTTTCCACGGCGATGACCGACGCGGTCTGCAAGCCGAACGGCGTGTCCGTTTTCCGCGTGCTCACCGGCTTCAAGTTCATCGGTGAAAAGATCAAGGAGTTCGAGGCTTCCGGCTCGAATACGTTCCTGCTCGGCTTTGAAGAGAGCTACGGCTATCTGGCGGGCACCTACGCGCGCGATAAGGACGCCGTGATCGGTTCCATGCTCATCGCGGAGATGGCCGCATGGTATAAGCTCAAGGGCAAGACGCTTTTCGAGGCGCTTCAGGCTCTCTATGAGAAATATGGCTATTACGCGGAGCGCACGGTCAGCATCAAGATGGAAGGCTTCAACGCTAAAGAGCGGATGCAGGATATGATGAGTCATCTGCGGGACGAAACGCTCGCGTCGATCGGCGCGACGGCCGTTACGGCGGAGCGCGATTACCTCAAGGGCACGCGCAAAGAGCTGGCGACCAAGAAAAAGGAGCCGACCGGCCTGCCGGAATCCGACGTGCTCTATTATGAGCTGGCGGACGGCAACAGCGTGATCGTGCGGCCGTCCGGTACGGAGCCGAAAGTCAAACTCTATCTGCTGATGCACGGCAAATCGTCGGCGGAAGCGAACGCCCTGCTCGATCGCTACGAAAAAGCGATGCGCGCCGTTTTGCAGTAAACGGCCGCTGATCCCGATAAAAGAATCCCCCGTTCTTTCATTTTGAGAAAGCGCGGGGGATTTTTGCGGGCATAAAAGCGGATCGATCAGCTTGATGAGGAAGACGAAGAGCTTGTCCCGGAAGACGTTTCCGAATCGGATGAAGAGGAGCTCGAAGAAGAAGCGGTTCCGGCGCCCTCGACGGGATGGTCTTTCACCTTACCGTCGGAGATCGTATAAAAGCCGCCGTCGTATACGGCGAGCAGGGTGCCTTTATAGGAGGTGGAGGTATTGCCGGTCAGCTCTTTCACCACATGAGAAGAAGCGTCGTTCACATAGACCGCGCCGCTGTATGCCACAGAAATGGCCGAAGCATCCACAGGGGAAGCAAGGGAAAGCGTTTTCCAACTGCTCCCGCTCGGGTCGCCGTAGAGAATGGCGGTCACTTTTCCGTTCGTGACGGTGCCAAAATACTGATCATCGCTCGAATCGGTGCCCAGCAGGCAGAGATTTTTCTGCCCGTTGATGGAATACAGCGTGCTGGTTTCCTTTGAAGCTTTATAAAGGTAAACATAACCGCTCGTCTTATCTTCGTAAAAGGCGCCGTCGCTCGACCGCAGGACTTGGATGTTGCCGATGTCATGGGTGGCAAGGTCCGATACGGCGGCATTCCGGACGGTGACGTTCACTTCCCAAAGGCGGCTGTATCCGCTTGAGGAAGTGATCTTCAGATAGGTCACGACGGTCTCGGTAGACATATCCATCGCGCTGATGGTATCGGTGGAGCTGCCCAGCGAGATCTTAATGTCCGTATCGTCCATGTAATCCCGCACGAGCTGAATGGAGTTGTCGGAAAGGCTGTAACTGTAAAGCTCGGCATAGACGCTGTCCGATTCGCTCAAACTGCGGTAAGAGCGGGAAGGCCGCGAAGCAAGCGCCGTTTCGCTGAGGGAAACGCTGGAACTGCCGCTTTCACTGCTGCTCGAACTCGAAGAAGCGTTCGTTTCCACGATGGAAAGGCGGTCGCGGTCGTACACCCATTTAAAATAAAGAACGCTGCGGCCGGAAACAGAAGGAACAGACGAGGTCTTGCCGCTCGTCATGTCGATGATATTGATCTGCCCGTTTTCCAGATAGGCCAGATAGTCGCCGTCATGAGAAACGGAAATATCCTGGGCACTGCTGTCCAATTCCGCCGCGTGATGAGCGGTGGAAGAAAGAGAAGACGAGGTCAGGCGTGTCACAGTGTAATGGTCGTTTTCATGAAGATAGACGTTGTTGAGGTAAAACAGCCCGCCGGTCTCCGCCCCGGCGAGAACGGCCGTCCCGATGAAAAAGATCAGCAGAGTGCGCAGCCATGCGTGTTTTTTGAATTTCAAGCGGCTTCCTCCCTGTGCGGATGATCCGGATTTCCCGGGAAAAAGAAGCGTGAGCGCATCATTTGCTCACATAGAAGGCGGTGGCGACTGTGCGCTCGCCGAAGATCGCGCTGGGCTTGTTGATGATGCTGCCATTGTAGTACATGGCGGTGGAAGCGCCGCCGTCGAGATTGGCGGCTGTCCAGCAGTCGTATTCATTGGCCATCAGGCTTGCCAGCTGGTTCAAGCGCGCGCCGGAAGTGCTCGCCTGCCGGCCGTCGATGACGACCATCACGATGGTGCCGTCTTTTTTCTGGCCGATGGCGGTGCGGGGCTGTACGCCCTTGCCGCCGTCGCTCGTATACTGCACTTCGCCGTCCAGTACCAGCGGGTCGTAGCCGTGCAAGTCCACCGCTTCGGAAACGCCCATGTTCTCAAGCTCGTCGATCGAGTAGTCACCCACGACGAGGACGCCTTTTTTTGTGATGGCGACCTCATTCACCGCGCCGCTGCTGCCGGTATCCGGCACGCTGCTCGTTTTGAGCAGGCTGTCTTTCCAAACCAGCTTGCCGTTTGAAAAGACGAGATCCGACGGAACGGCGCCGGTGCCGGTCGTATCCGCGCCGGTGGAGAATCCGCCGCCGTTGATGGCCGCCACGGCGTTGTTTTTTTCGGCCAGCGTGCTGACGAGCTCACCGCGTTTGCCGATATAGGCCGTGCAGGCCACATGGACCCGCAGCGGGTTTTTGATCTCCAGCGCGTAGCCCTCGAGCCCGTCGCCGATCTTGCTCAGCACGATGCTGGAGTCGTTCGTCCCGGTGGGATTGACGGCGCTGAAGTTCTTTTTGGCCGTTTTGGTCTTTGTCTTCTTTTGCGTAACGGCTTTGATCTCCGAATCCGAAAAGAGCCATTCGGCGATATACTGGTGCGTGAAAGACGACATAGCCGACCCGATGATGAAATTCCGGGTCGTGGCAAACGGGCCGAAACGAAGCAACGCTACGCCGATGATCGCCGCCGCCAGGATCTGGCAGACGATCATCAGCGCGATGCGGCCGAGCTTGGCCCAAAAAGAGCGGGTAAACAGCCGGAACCGCCGGCGGGCAGGCATCTGTGCGTCCACGGCACGCACCCTTTCGTTGATGGATTTTCAGGCAAAGCCTGAGGAAAACATAAAGAAAAGGCCGCCGCCCGTTTCCGGACCGGCCTTTTTTATGAACAGGTCTTATTATAGCAGGTTTTGACGATGTTGGATGAATAAAACGTGAACGAAGGGTTATGGTTTTTCGGAGATCGCCAGCGTCAGGCCCACCGGGCAGTGGTCGCTGCCCGTCACATCCGATAAGATACGGCTCTCTTTCACCTGCGGGCGGAGCCTGTCCGATACGAGAAAATAGTCGATGCGCCACCCCGCGTTGTGCTCCCGTGCCCGAAAACGGTAGGACCACCAGGTGTAGGCGCCCGTTTGGTCCGGGTACAGCAGACGGAACGTATCGGCAAAGCCCGATGCCAGGAGTTCCGTCATTTTCTGCCGTTCTTCCGGCGAAAAGCCCGCGTTCCCGATATTGGGCTTGGGGTTTTTCAGGTCGATCTCCTCATGCGCGACGTTCATATCGCCGCAGACGACGACCGGCTTTTTGGCGTCGAGCGCCTTGAGGTAGCCTCGAAAGGCATCTTCCCAGCTCATCCGGTACGGCAGGCGCGCGAGGCCCTGCTGCGAGTTCGGCGTGTAGACGTTCACCAGATAAAAGGACGGAAACTCGAGCGTGATCGCGCGCCCTTCGCCCGTATGTTCGGGCACGCCGATGTCATAGGTGACCGAGAGCGGGTCGAGCCGCGTAAAGACCGCCGTGCCGGAATAGCCTTTTCGCTCCGCGCTGTTCCAAAAGCTTTTGTATCCGTCAAAAGAGATGTCCGCCTGCTCCGGGTGCATCTTGGTCTCCTGCACGCAGAAAATGTCCGCCGCCTCCCGGGCGAAAAGATCGGCAAAACCTTTCTGCATACAGGCCCGCAGGCCGTTCACGTTCCAAGAAAGAAATCTGATATCCATTTTTCCCCATTCAAATCCGGTTATTCTTCGTCTTTTTTCGCGTTCTCCGGGTCTGCCGGGCGCGTGGGCGTAAGGCGGTGCGCACGCACCCGCTCGATGCGCCTTTCTTCCACCTTTTCCACCGTGAAGACTACGCCAGCGATCTTTACCCGCGCGTGCTCGGCAGGCGCGGGGATATGTCCGAGCCGGTCGATGATAAGGCCGGCGATGGTGTCGTAGTCGCCTTCCGGCAGTTCCACGCCCAGCAGTTCGCTCACTTCGCCGAGCTCGGCGGTGCCTTCGATAGAAAAGGTGTCCGGGTCGATCGTGGAGAATTCCGCCTCTTCGTGGTCGTATTCATCCTGGATATCGCCCATGATGGATTCCACCAGATCTTCCATCGTGACGATGCCCGAGGTGCCGCCGTATTCGTCGATGACGACGGCCAAGTGCTGTCTGCGCGCGGTGAGCGCCAGAAAAAGCTCGCGGCACTTCTTTGTTTCCGGCACAAAGAGCGGCGGGCGCATCACATCGCGCGGCGTGAGCGTTTCGGAGACCGGCTGCCCGACGAAGCGGAGCAGGTCTTTGGCGTAGATGACGCCGACGATGTTGTCGAGATCCTCCTCAAAAACGGGAATGCGCGAGTAGCCTTCCGTCTGGATGAGACGAACGATGTCCGAGAGCGGGTCCGTGACTTCGGCGGCGGTGATATCGGTGCGGTGCGTCATGATATCGCCGGCCGTGCGGTCGTCGAACTCAAAGACGTTGTTGATCATCTCTTTTTCGCTCTCGCCGATGGTGCCTTTTTCTTCGCCGCGGTCCACCATCATGCGGATCTGATCCTCGGTCACACCGTGCTCTTCCGGTTCGGCGGAAACGCCGAAAAGCCTCGCCACAGCGTTGGTCGAAACGGCGAGGAGCCAAATGAACGGGTGAAAGACGCGCGCGACGACGCGCAGCACGCCGATCACGCCGAGCGCCACGCGGTCCGAGTTATGCAGCGCGAGACGCTTGGGCACCAGCTCGCCGAGCACGAGCTGAAAATAGGAAAGGATGAGCGTAACGACGGCAACGGAAAGTGCCTTGACGACCGATGCCGGCACGGGCAGCCCGGAAAAAGCGCTTGCGAAAAGATCGGAAAAACTTTCGCTTGCCGCGGCGCTGGCGAGCAGGCCGGCAAACGTCACGCCCACTTGGATGGCCGCGAGAAAATTGCTTGGCTGGGAGAGCATCCGAAGCAGATGCCTGGCTCTTGAATCGCCTTTATCAGCCAGATGATGGATATTCTCTTCGTTGGCCGTAACGACCGCCATTTCCGCCATGGAGAAAAACGCGTTGATGAGAATGAGGATAAAAATCAAAAACAGCTGCAGCAACAGACTGCCACCGTCCGGGTCCATGAAAAACTCCTTCCGGGCAAAGCGCAGATTTTCTACCTATATTTAGGAGGGAGATCCCGTGCCGATAAAAAGGCCCCGTACGCCGTGCGCTGCGGCGGCAGGGCGGGATCATCCGCTTCCTTTTTTTATCTTCTTTATCATACCGGGTTTGGGCAGGCTTGTCAAATTCGTTGGGGCACATTCATTTTTAGCAGAGGGACATGAAAGACTGTGATGAAAATATCAAGATTTCCGCCGGTTTTTTGTTTACACAGCTGCCCAAACGTGGTACTATAAACGTTGAAACGCGTCATCATTTAATTTCCAACCGCATCCATTTCTTCAAAGTGTAGAACAAGGGGGATTTTAATCCATGGCCAGAAAAATGAAAACCATGGACGGCAACACGGCTGCTGCCCATGTAGCTTACGCCTTTACGGACGTAGCAGGCATCTACCCGATCACGCCGTCATCCGTAATGGCTGAGCATGCCGATGAATGGGCTGCCGGCGGCCGGAAAAACATTTTCGGTCAGAAAGTCCACGTCGTGGAGATGCAGTCCGAAGGCGGTGCTTCCGGCACGGTCCACGGTTCGCTCAACGCGGGCGCGCTCACCACGACGTTCACCGCTTCGCAGGGCCTTCTCCTGATGATCCCGAATATGTATAAGATCGCAGGCGAGCTGCTGCCGGCCGTTTTCCACGTATCGGCCCGCTGCCTTGCCTCTCACGCTTTGAATATCTTCGGCGACCACTCCGATGTGTATGCCTGCCGCCAGACCGGCTTTGCCATGCTCTGCGCCGGCAATGTGCAGGAAGTCATGGATCTCGGCGCGGTGGCGCATCTTTCCGCCATCAAAGGCCGGGTTCCTTTCCTGCATTTCTTCGACGGTTTCCGCACTTCCCACGAGATCCAGAAGATCGAGACTTGGGACTACAAAGATCTGGCCGATATGGTCGATTATGATGCGGTCCGCGATTTCCGCAAGCGCGCGCTCAACCCGGAGCATCCGGTCCTGCGCGGCTCTGCCGAGAACCCGGACATCTTCTTCCAGGCGCGCGAGTCCTGCAACCCGTATTATGACGCGCTGCCGGCCGTCGTGGAAGATTATATGAACAAAGTCAACGCCAAGATCGGCACCGACTATAAACTGTTCAACTATTACGGCGCGCCGGACGCGGAGAACGTCATCATCGCGATGGGCTCCGTGTGCGATACCATCGAAGAGACGGTGGATTATCTCAACGCCCGCGGCGGCAAAGTCGGTCTCATCAAAGTCCGCCTGTACCGTCCGTTCTCCGTCAAGCATCTGCTCGACACCATCCCGGCCACCACGAAGGTCATCTCCGTGCTCGACCGCACGAAAGAGCCCGGCAGCTTCGGCGAGCCGCTCTTCCTCGATGTCGTCGCCGCGCTGAAAGAGTCCAAATTCGCCGATATCCCGGTGTACGGCGGCCGCTACGGCCTCGGTTCCAAAGACACGGTGCCGGGCAACGTCATCAGCGTTTATCAGAACGCCAAGGCTTCTTCCCCGAAGAAGCGCTTCACCATCGGTATCGACGATGATGTCACGAACCTTTCTCTCCCGATGGGCGAGAATCCGGACACCACGCCGGCCGGCACTACTTCCTGCAAATTCTGGGGCCTTGGCTCCGACGGCACCGTCGGCGCGACCAAGAACTCCATCACGATCATCGGCGACCCC
>CAUULH010000039.1:0-8994 GCA_963545875.1 uncultured Ethanoligenens sp. | reverse complement strand
TTGATATTCGCCGATCAGCATAATCCCACACCCGGGAGTGGGATGTGCACGGAAAAAGGATGCCGGGTGCTCCACTTTCCGCCACTTTCATCCACTCTACAAGGTAATTATACCGGCTGTACGCGGGAATTTCAAGCATAAGTTTTCGGCAAAGCCAGCCAATTCTACGGCAAAAGCGCTGAATTTCGCAAAAAAAAATCAGTAAAAATGCAGATTTTCTCCTGTTTTTCCGGGAAACGGCCTTTTCCGGGCAAAAAACGGCCGTCCAAGGAAAAAAGGCATGAAAAAGCCCCGGAACGACCGTTCCGGGGCGAAGACGCAAAGCTTCAACCGTCGCTTTTGGGCTTATGACCGGTCTGATGAAGAGCCTGCCTGGCGTTGCGCAGGTCGTTCAGCGACCCGGTGAGCGACTGCTCGCAGTTCCGGATGAGATTATCCACAAAATTGGCGGCGGCCACTCGGATCTCCTTGGATTGGCGGTTGGCCTGCGCGACGATCTCGTTGGCCTTGTCTTTGGCCTGCTTCGTGATCTCGTCGTCCGTCACCATGGCGTTCGCTTTCTGCCTGGCCGTCTGCACGATGGAAGCGGCCTCTTCGCGGGCGCTTTTGATGATATCGCTGCGATCCGATACGATGGCCCGCGCCTGCCTGACCTCGGCCGGCAGGTTGAGACGGACCTCATCGATGATCTCGCGCACGCGCTCGGCGTCGAGCACACAGCGCCCGCCGGAGAGCGGCAGGCTCCAGGAGCTGTCGAGCAGCTCGTCCAGCTTGTTCAGCAAATCGTCCACGCTCATTTTACGATCTCCTTCCGTACCGAGAGTTTGGCCTGGATATCGGCGGCGATAGCGGGCGGAACAAAAGCGGAGATATCCCGTCCGTAACGCGCCACCTCACGCACGACGCTGGAACTGAGGAACATATATTCGTGACTGGCCGGGAGAAAGATCGTCTCCGTTTCAGAATGGAGCATATTGTTCGTCAGCGCCATCTGGAATTCGTACTCGAAATCCGACATGACACGCAGGCCCCGCACGACGGCGGTCGCCTGTTTTTCGGTGCAGTAATCGGCCAAAAGCCCATCATACGAATCCACTTCCACATTGTGAAAGCCCGCCACAGAGCGCCGGATAAAATCGCGCCGCTCTTCCACGGTGAAAGCCGGTGTCTTGCCGGGATTCACCATCACCACCGTGATGACCCGGTCGAACATGCTCGCCGCGCGCCGGATGATATCCAGATGTCCGAGCGTCAGCGGGTCGAAACTTCCGGGACAGATTGCCAATGACATCAGTCGTCCCCATCCTCGCCGCGATAGAAGCCTATCGTCGTTTTTCCATATCTCTTTTTTTGCACCAAGCCCAGCTTGCCGGCCTTTTCGGGCATCGGATCTTCTCTGGCGCTCTCGGCGACCAATACGCCGCCGTCAGAAAGCTTTGCCGCCGCAAGCGGCAGCAGTTTTTCCAAAAAGCCCTGCCGGTAAGGCGGGTCGAGCAGGATCACATCGAAACAGTCTTTTGAGCGGGCCAGAAAGGCATCCGCCTCGCCCTCGAGCACGCGGGATCTTTCCGCCAGATGCGTGTGAGCCAGATTCTCACGGATGATCTGCACGGCGTCGGCGCTGTGGTCGACGAAAACGGCGAGCGCCGCGCCGCGGCTGAGCGCCTCGATGCCGAGCTGGCCGCTCCCTGCGAAAAGATCCAGCACGCGCCGGCCTTCCAGCTCGAACTGGATGCTGCTGAAAAGGGCTTCTTTGACTCGCTCTGCCGTCGGGCGCGTCGCCAAGCCGGGCAACGTTTTCAAGCGTGCGCCGCGCGCACTGCCGGTAATCACTCTCATAAAGGCCGTTTTATCCTCCGCTTACTCGTCCCTTGGCCGAAAATCACTCCGGCCCGTTATCGTTATTATCCGCCCAAACGGTGAAAAAGTCAACTTCAAATGACGTCGCCGCGTTCGAGCAGGTCTTTGAGCACATGGGCCGTGGGCCGCGTCATACCCGGCACGGCGGCAAGCTCTTCTTCACTCGCCGCGCGCAGTTTATCCAGCGTGCCGAAATGGCGCATCAATGCCCGGGCACGTGTCTTTCCCACACCCGGCGCGCGCGTGAGCGGCGAAGCGAACGCCTGCTTCTGCCTCGTTTTGCGATGATAGGCGATGGCATAGCGGTGGACTTCCTCCTGGATGCCCGAGACCAGCGTGAACACGGCGCGGCTGCCGTTGATGGCGATCTCGCCGCCGTCGCGCGCGATGGCGCGGGTACGGTGGCGGCCGTCTTTCACCATGCCGAAGAGCGGGATATCGAACCCGTATTCCTCCAGCACAGGCCGCACAGCCGCCACATGGCCGCGCCCGCCGTCGAGCAGGATGAGATCGGGCCGGCGGCCAAAGCCTTCCTCCGTTTTTCCGCCCTTTTCCGCCGCCTCTTTCAGGCGCGCGAGTCGGCGGGAGATCACCTCGCGCATACAGGCATAGTCGTCCTGCCCGACGACCGTTTTGATGGAAAACCGGCGATAGGCGCTCCGCAGCGGCTTTCCGTCCTCAAAGACCACCATGCCGGCCACCACGCCCGAACTGCCCGTGTTGGAGATATCGTAAGATTCGATATAGCGCGGTTTTTCAGGCAGGCCGAGCAGATTCCCCAGCTCGTCGAGCACCCGATCGCCCCGCGCAGGGCGCTTGCTGAGGTGATTGAGCTTTTCCTGCGCGTTCTCTTTCACCATAGCGGCCAGCGCGGCCTGCTCCCCCCGCTGCGGGACGGTGAGCGTCACTTTGCGCCCCGAGAGGCCGGAAAGATACTGCTCGATGAGCTCGTGATCCTCCGTTTCGCCGTCGAGCGTCACTCGCGCCGGCGCCTTGCGGATCTGTGAATAATAGCTGCGCAGGAACTCCGCCCGGGCGGCCTTTTCATTCGTCATGTAATCGAGCAGGAAACTCGAGCGATCGCAGAGCCGACCGCCGCGGATGATGAAGACTTCCACGGCCGTATTGCAGCCATCGCCGGCCAGCGCCACCACGTCCTGCTCCATAACATGGTTGGCCACCACTTTCTGCCGCTCGCGGATCTTCTGGATGGCGGCGATGCGGTCGCGGATGCGCGCGGCCTTTTCAAATTCGAGCGCCTCCGAATAAGCCTCCATCTCTTTTTGGAGCTGGGAAAGGATAACGCCGTAGCCGCCTTTTAGAAACGTGACGGCGTTATCGACGAGCTCGCGGTATTCCGCGTTCGTCATCCTGCCGCGGCAGGGCGCACAGCACTGGTGGATATCATAATTGAGGCAGGGGCGTTCTTTTCCGATATCGCGCGGGAACTTCCGCGTACAGACCGGCAGGCCGAACGCTTTCACGGCCTCGTCTACGGTCTCTTTAACGGCGAAGGAGCTGATATACGGCCCGAGATAGCGCGCGCCGTCGTCCTGGATCTGCTTGGCGCTCTCGACCCTCGGCCACGCCTCGTTCAGTGAGACGCGGATATAGCTGTACCCTTTGTCGTCTTTGAGCAGGATATTGTATTTCGGCTTGTGCTGTTTGATGAGACTGCACTCGAGAACGAGCGCCTCGAATTCGCTGTCCGTCAGGATATATTCGAAATGATCGACGTTCTCGACCATTTTGCGCACTTTGCCCGTGTGGTGCTCAAAGCGCCAGAAATATTGGCTCACGCGGTTCTTGAGCGCCTTGGCTTTCCCGATATAAATGATATGGCCGCTCTTATTTTTCATGATATATACGCCAGGCGAAAGCGGAAGCACGGCGGATTCCGCTTTCAGGCGCGCAAGGGTCTGTTCATCCATGCTCAATTTCCCTCAAAGACCGGCAAAATGTAAAAAAGCACCGCGCTGAAAGCGCGGTGCCGGCATCGGTCCATCCCGTTATCTGAGCGTGAAACCGGACTGCACCAGCTTAACGAGATTATCCAGCGCGTCCTGTTCATCCGGTCCATCCGCAATGATCCGAATCTTCGCATCTCCGAGAATGCCGAGAGAAAGCACGCCGAGCAGACTCTTCGCATTCACGCGGCGCTCATCTTTTTCCACCCAGATGGAAGATTTGAATTCATTCGCCTTTTGGATGAAAAACGTAGCGGGGCGTGCATGAAGACCGACCTGATTCTGCACGACGACCTCTTTCACCAACATGGCAATCGCCCCCCACTGTATAAAATAACCGGCACCGCCGGAACAGAAGACATCTTTGCACCCTGCCGCACAGGATCATCTGCCGGTGCTGAAAACATCTTAACAGATATAGCATACTCAATCGGCGGCGGAAAGTCAATATTTTTGCTCGGAGTTTTTCCCTTTTTTGTGGATATCGTCTGTTTTTGCGTTCTCCTTTTGGGCAACACCACGAAGATCCGGCTTCTGAACGGACAGTTCATTCAAAAAAAGCCGATCCGTCTCCGAGAGCGGCGCGGCAGCCAGCAGGTCCGGTCTCCGGACGGCCGTGCGTTCGAGCGCCTTTTCCCTGCGGAAAGCCGTAATATGTGCGTGATTGCCGTTCAGCAATACCGGCGGCACCGCCCGGCCGTGATAGAGGGGCGGGCGGGTATACTGCGGGTATTCGAGCAGGCCGGAGGCGATGCTCTCTCCGCGCCAGCTCTCCTCGCCCGCCAGCACGCCCGGCAGCAGGCGGGAAACGGCATCCGCCACGCAGAGCGCGGGCAGCTCGCCGCCGGTGAGCACGAAATCCCCGAGGGAGACTTCCTCATCGACGATCTCCTCCAGCACGCGCTCGTCGACGCCTTCGTAATGCCCGCAGAGCAGACAGAGATTTTCCAGCTTTGAGAACCGGAGCGCCGTATCCTGCGTAAAAGCCTTTCCCTGCGGCGTGAGGTAGACAAGGTGCGGGCGTTTTTTCAGCCGGCCGCAGAGATCGGCAAAGCAATCGAACACCGGGCCCGGCTGCATGAGCATGCCCGCGCCGCCGCCGTACGGATAATCGTCCACATGGCGGTGCTTGTCCTTCGTGAAAGCGCGGATATCGTGGCACTCGATGGTGACGAAGCCCGCTCTGCGCGCGCGGCCGATGATGCTTTCACCTAAAACGGCCCCGCACCCGGCACCAACCAGGGCCAGCCCGCCCCGCCCCCCCGTCCAACAACCCCCCGAGCGCGGGGAGCCGCCACCCGCCGGCGTCGAGAACGACCGCGGCCACCACATCGGCGATCGCCGGGATGAGCACTTCTCCGCCCGCCTCGTCCCGCACCGCATAGACGTCGTTCGCGCCCGTATGCATCACTTCGGTGAGCTTGCCGTACCGTTTTCCGGAGGCGTCGTCCACCACGTCCAAATCGATGAGGTCGGCCTCAAAATAGCTGCCCGCCGGAAGCGTCACTTCTTCCCGGTCGATATAGATCACCCGCCGAACCAGCGGCATGGCGGCCTCGACCGTGTCGATCCCCTCGAAGCGGATCACCGCTATCTGCCCGTGCGCGCGGGAGGACGCGACCGCCCGGCAGCTTTTGCCGCCGTCGAAATAAAAACTCCCAAACCGAAGAAGAAAGGACGGCCCGTCGCACCAGGGCTCCACGCGCACATCCCCGCGCAGGCCCTGCGTGGCCACGATCTTTCCCGCTTCCAAAAAGCGCCTGCGCGCCATGTTCCCTCCTCTTGCATCCGTAAAACAAAAAGGACATCCCGCCCGCAGGGCAGAACATCCTTCTTTCGCCCTCCGCCCGGCTGGAAAAAGGCGGCGGTATCCTGCCCTTTTGCCGAGGTCAGTCGATCTCCACCGTCACCCGCTCGGACTGGTGGCTGCCCACGGCGCGCATCACGGTGCGGATGGCTTTTGCCACCCGCCCCTGCTTGCCGATGACACGTCCCATGTCCTCTTTGGCGACATGGAGATGATAGACGACCGTTCCGTCTTCTCCCGGTTCATCAACGGTGACCGAGACGGCGTCGGGCTGGTCGACCAGCCCCTGCGCGATAAAGACCAGCAATTCCTGCATGATACCTTCCCCTTTGTCCGGCCCGGCCGGAAGATCCTCAGCGGATCACAGCACGCCGCTTTTTTTGAAAACCGTTTTCACGGTCTCCGTCGGCTGGGCACCGTTCTCGATCCACTTTTTGGCTTTTTCGGCATCTACTTTGATCTCCACCGGATTCACCAGCGGATTGTAATATCCGATCTCTTCGATAAAGCGTCCATCGATGGGAAAACGGGAATCCGCTACCACGATACGGTAAAACGGCGCCTTCTTTTTGCCCACACGGCGCATTCTGATTCTGACGGCCATTCTTTTCACCTCCCTGAAAAAAATATCTATCCAAACGCCGCTCTCACGGCAGCAGGACCTTGTTCAAAACGGCATCCGGGGCATAAAGCCGCCGTGCCGGCCTTTCATCTGCTTCATCATCTTGCGGCTCTGTTCCACCGCGCGCAGCAGACGGTTGATATCTTCCACTTTCGTGCCGCTGCCCGCGGCGATGCGGCGCTTGCGCGACGGATTGATAAGATCCGGCCGCCCGCGCTCCTCCGGCGTCATGGAATGGATGATGGCCTCGGTCTGCCTGAGCTTTTCCTGGCCTTTATCCATATCCTCTTCGCTGACCTTGCCCTGCGCGCCGGGAATCATGTTGATGAGGTTCGCAAGCGAGCCCATCTTCTTCATCTGCTGCATCGAAGCCAGAAAATCGTTGAAATCAAAACCGTTCTTCTTGACTTTTTTCGCCATCTCGGCGGCTTTTTTCTGGTCGAACTCCTGCTCGGCCTTTTCGATGAGCGTGAGCACATCGCCCATGCCGAGGATGCGCGAGGCCATGCGGCCCGGATGGAAAGGCTCGAGGTCATCGAACTTTTCGCCGGTGCCGACGAACTTAATGGGCTTGCCGGTGACGGCGCGGACCGAAAGCGCCGCGCCGCCGCGGGTATCGCCGTCGAGTTTGGTGAGGATGACACCGTCGATGCCGAGCGTCTCATTGAAAGCCGACGCCACGTTCACGGCGTCCTGACCGGTCATGGCGTCCACGACCAGCAGGATCTCATCCGGCGGGACGGCTTTTTTCATGCGCTTGAGCTCATCCATCAGCACTTCGTCCACCTGGAGACGACCGGCGGTATCGATGATGAGCACGTCGTTTCCGTGGTCTTTGGCGTGGGAAAACGCGGCCTTTGCGATCTTCACCGCGTCGCCCTGCCCTTCTTCAAAGACCGGGACACCCACTTTTTCCGCCACGACCTGGAGCTGCTTGACCGCCGCCGGGCGGTAAACGTCACACGCGGCGAGGAGCGGACGCTTGCCCTGCTTCTTCATGGCGAAAGCCAGCTTGGCGGCGTGCGTCGTTTTGCCGGAACCTTGGAGGCCGCAGAGCAGAACGACCGTGGGCGGCTTGGAAGCGTAATGGATCGGTGCCTGCTCGCTGCCCATCAGCTTGGTGAGCTCGTCATCCACGATGCGGATGACCTGCTGGCCCGGCGTCAGGCTCTCCATCACATCGGCGCCGACGGCGCGCTCCGCGACGTCTTTGACAAACTGGCGGGCGATCTTATAGTTGACATCGGCCTCGAGCAAGGCAAGGCGCACTTCGCGCATGGCCTGCTTGACATCGCTCTCCGACAGCTTGCCTTTTGAGCGCAGCTTTTTGAATACGGCGGAAAGCCGTTCCGTCAGCCCTTCAAATGCCACCTTGCCTGCCTCCTTATCGCCTTAGTCCCCGCGCAGGGAATCCACGGTCTTTCGGATCTCCTCGGCGAGCCCGCCGATCTCGCGCGAAACGCAGTACCGCTCGCACTGCTCGGCGATTCCCGCCGCCGCCGCGTCGATCCGGTCGAGCGCTTTCCGCACGCCGTCGTTCCGCGCCGCGAGGCCGAGTTTTTCTTCCATAAACAAAAGCGTGTTTTCGCCGCGCTTGATCGCATCCCGCACGCCCTGGCGCGAAATGCCGGCATGCTCCGCGATCTCCGCCAGCGAAAGATCGTCATTATAATAGAGCCCGACGACCTCGCGCTGCTTATCGGTAAGCACCTCGCCGTAAAAATCGAGCAACAGCGAGATCTTCAGATTTTTCGCTTTCATACGGTCCGCCTCCGCTCCGCACGGCCCGCGCCGCCTATGTAAAGCGACGTACTTTACAACTCTCTCAGTATACCGGATCTTTTTCCCGCTGTCAAGGGATTTCTTGACGAAACACGCATTTGACAAGGATGAACAAAACCGATATGATGGGCATGGATACGGCATCGGAAGCCATACTAAAGGCGGAAGACGCGACGAAAGCGACGGAGGCATTATGTTTGTCGATACGGCAAAAATCCGGCTGAAAGCCGGCGACGGCGGGAACGGCTGCGTTTCGTTCCGAAGAGAAAAATATGTGGCGGCCGGCGGGCCGGACGGAGGCGACGGCGGCCGCGGCGGCGACATCGTGTTCCAGGCGGACGACAGCCTCTCCACGCTGTCCGATTTCCGCTACCGGGGCCGGTACGCCGCGGAAGACGGCGAGAACGGCAAGCCGAAAAGAGGCTACGGCCGCAGCGCCAAGCCGCTCGTCATCCGCGTGCCGCGCGGCACGCTCATCAAAGATTCGGCCACCGGCAAGATCCTGCACGACATGTCGGGCGACGAACCTTTCGCTGCCGTACACGGCGGCAAAGGCGGCTGGGGAAACTGCCATTTCGCCACGCCCACAAGGCAGGTGCCGCGTTTCGCCAAAGCCGGAATGCCCGGCGAGGAACTCGAGGTGCGTCTTGAGCTGAAACTTCTGGCCGATGTGGGCCTGCTCGGTTTCCCGAACGTGGGCAAATCGACCCTGCTCTCCGTGGTGAGCGAGGCCAAGCCCGTCATCGGGAACTATCCGTTCACCACGCTCTCGCCCGTGCTGGGCGTGGTGCGCACGGCGGGCCGCTCCTTCGTGATGGCGGATATCCCCGGGCTCATCGAGGGCGCAAGCTCCGGCATCGGGCTCGGGCACGATTTTCTGCGCCATGTGGAGCGCTGCCGTCTGCTCGTGCACATCGTGGATGTCTCCGGCAGTGAAGGGCGCGACCCTATCCGCG
>CAUULH010000038.1:0-9127 GCA_963545875.1 uncultured Ethanoligenens sp. | reverse complement strand
TCTCACGGCTGCACCCGGCTCGGCGCGGGCGATCTCATCGTGCTGGTCTCCGACGGCGCGGTCGCCGGAGGTGACAGCTGGCTTCTCAAAGCCATCGCCCAGTACGGCGGCGGCCCGGTCAACCTTTTTGCCCGAGACTTGGCCCAGATGGCCCGGCACCGACGCGCCGACGGGCACGGCGACGACATCACCATACTGGCCGCACATCTCGAAGAAGCCTGAAAAAGCATCTGATCGAGCCAGCCGCTCCGTTTTTTCGCGGAGCGGCTTTTTTGTTTTTGCTCGATGATTCGGTCTTTTCGTTTCAAAAGACCGCCTGAATGAAGCGCAGGACCCTCAGACGCGTATAGATCTGCGGGAACAGGGCAAACACCGTCGCCGGAGCGTCCAGGCGGTCGCAGCTCTGGCAGCAGATACGCACATCGTCCCAGGTATTTCCTTCTTCCGTGACATACAGCCCGTGGCCGAAACGCTCGGGCGCATAGGAGGATACGACGAGCTGGACGACATCGCCGCGGCGCAGCAAGGAGGCCGGCACCGTATCGAACGTACCGGAAACGACCGCCCGCGCCGACGGACCGACGGCTTTGGCCGCGGTGACATAATCGAAAAAGGCTTCCACCCGGCACCAGCGGAGGGAACCGATGTCCCGCAGAGAGCCAAACCACACGCTCTTTACCATCCGAAGATCCGCCCGGACGCGCGCCGCGTTCTCCGCCGCGCCGCCGCCCGGCAGCCAGCCGCCGTAGGACGCCCAGACGCACTGGCTGATGAAATTGGTGCAGTTATCTTCCGGGCTGTAATAAAAAAGCCGCTCCGTTTCCGACACCTGTGCGTGCAGCGTAAAAGCGCGTGCATAACGGATGCCGTTCTCCGGCTCATATCGTACGCTTTCCATCGGCATGCCCCCGAAAACAGGATATGCCGGATACGCCAAGAGGTATAATCCAGACAGGCAGAGCATAAAAATGCCGCGGGGGGATCTCTCTGCTTTCGGCAATGCCCGGCGCCGTGCAGAGGGCCCGGTCTGGAGGTGATCCGGTGAAAAAGTGGCTGAGGCCGCTCGGCATTTCTCTGGGATTCTACGCGGCGGCCTGCGCGCTCGTTCTTCGGCTGATCCCGGGCGAAATGGCGGGCGCCGCTGTCGCTGGATCGAGCGGAGATCAACGCGTATCTTCCTTCGTCTCCGCTCCGGCCAGTGCCTCCTCCGCTTCCGCCGTGCAGCCGGCCAAAACCGTTTCCGCGCCCACAAGCGCCGCTTTCGACATCGTGGACATCTCTCATCACGACACCATAAACGACTGGGCGGCGCTCCGCTCGGCCGCGAACGGCCTTTATATGAAAGCGACGGAAGGGACTTCCTTTGTCGATCCGATGCTCGCCTCCTATACGTCATCGGCGGAAAAAGCCGGGATGCCCGTGGGTTTCTTTCATTATTTCTGGCCCACCGCGAATTCCGCCGACGCCGTCAAACAGGCGAACCATTTTTATCAGGTCATTCATGCGTACGCCTACACCTTTTATCCGGCGCTGGACGTGGAAGAGGACAACGGTCTGACACCCGCGGCGCTGACGGCTTCAGTCAAAGCGTTCGCGGCCGAGTTCAAACGGCTCTCCGGGCAAGATTTGCTCATCTACTGCTCGCGCAAATTTGCCGATACCTATCTCACAGACGCGAGCCTTACGCAATACGGTCTTTGGGTGGCCGATTACAACGGGCCGCGTCCGACACGCGCGGGCGCGTGGAAAACGTTCGTCATGTGGCAGTATACCGACAGCGCCTCCGTTTCCGGCGTTCCCCATCCGATGGACGCCGACCACGCCACCGCCGCCATCATCCTGCCCGGAAAATAAACCGCATGCGAAAAGGCCGCCTGAAAGATCAAGCGGCCCTTTTTTTATCGAAAAGATCTCACTGTGACGACGCGGTGCTGGACGCGCTCGACGCTTTATACCAGCCGCCGTCGGAGCCCTGCACGACATTTCCCCAGACGGAAAACGTCTTATAGGTCTGATTGGCCTTGATCTGCTCCATCACTTTGCGCCATGCAAGGACGGACGGATTGTTCGTGGTGTACATTTCCTTGTTGTCGTCATACCCGCTCCAGACGGCGCCGACAAAATCGGGCGTGATGCCGACAAACCAGCGGTCGCGGCCGCTGTCGGTCGTGCCGGTCTTGCCGCCCACCGTCGTGGTGCTCAGCTTGGCGTTGTAGCCGGTTCCGTTCGTGACGTCGTTCTGAAGCAGCCGGTTGACGATCGTGGCGGTCTCTTTGGAAAAGGCCTGAACGCTCGTCGTTTTGTTTTGCAGGAGAACGTTGCCGTTGCTGTCGAGCACTTTGGTGTAGGTATACGGTTTATGGTAGACGCCGCCGTTCCCGAACACCTGATAAGCCGCGCACATCGCCTCCACGGAGACGCCTTTGGTGAGCGAGCCGATGCCGATGCCCAGATTCGTGTCGCTGTTCCCGTTTTTATCCGCCGTTTTCACCAGCGTGGTGAACCCAAGCTTATTGATCAGATAATTGAGCGTATTCGCCGGTGTGAGAAGCTGCTCGATGCGGATGGCGATGGTATTCTTCGACTGGGCGAGCGCCTCGGGCACCGACATGTTCTCATACGTCCAGGAATCGTCGTTGTGCGGCCAGAGCGAGCCGTTGGACGTGATCGGAGCGTCCTGAAACGTAGAGGACCAGTTGATGAGCCCCATATCGATCGCCGGACCGTATACGCCGATCGGCTTGATGGCCGAGCCCGGAGAACGGAGCATGTTGGTGGCGCGGCTGAACGTCAGATTGGCCGTTTTGGTGCCGCGCCCGCCCTCGATGCCGAGTACCGCTCCGCTGTAATTCATTACGACCATCGCGGACTGGTACGTGCCGTTTTTACCGGAAAGCCAGTCGTCGCTGTTGTTTGCATTCGTCACATAGACGGAATCCATCGCCGTTTGAACGTCTGAATTATACGTAGAGTATATTTTTAACCCGCCGTTCAAAACCAGACTCGTCGCGTAAGCGCGCTTATAGCCTTTTTCAGACACCAGATCGTCGATCACATCTTCCGTCACCTGATCGACAAACCAGCTGTGGATCGTCGTTGTCGTCTGCGTATTCACATAAGTAAGCGCTTCCGCCGCCGCCGCCGTATACTGCGCCTGCGTGATCATTTTCTGGTCCAGCATGTTCTTCAGCACATAAAGCTGGCGCTTTTTGGCTTTTGCCGGGTATTTGAGCGGGTTGTCGGAGTTTGGAGCCTGCGTAAGCCCTGCAATCAGCGCGCATTGAGCCAAGTCCAGATCCTGAACGTTCTTCCCGAAATACGTGTTCGCCGCCGCCTGCACGCCATAAGCGCTGCCGCCGAGCGGGATCGTGTTCAGATAGCTTTCCAAGATCTGATCTTTCGAATATTTCTTCTCCAATTGGAGCGCGGTGACGATCTCTTTGATCTTCACTGTTGGATTGCGGTTATAGGTATTGCCGTCGATGTTCTTGATGAGCTGCTGGGTAATGGTAGACCCGCCCTGATCCGTGGCATAAAAATGCAGAAAAAAGTTGGCAAATGCACTGACGGTGCGTTTCCAGTCTACACCTTCATGCTCATAAAAACGCTGATCTTCCGTGCTGACGAAAGCGTTTTTCATATTGTCCGGTATCTGGTCGATGCTGATCCAGATGCGATTTTGGCTGCCGTTGATCTGCGAAAGGGTATACGTGCTGCCCGAATCGTCCGTCGCATAGACCAAGCTGGTAAACTTGAGCGACGCGTTGGCCAGATCGATATTCTCCGGCTTGACAAAAACAAGAACATAAATGGCCAGCGTACCCACCACAATCGAACCGGTGATCACCAACAGCAAAAAGATCGTGAGCAGCACGCGGCGGACTTTGCCCGGACCTTTTCGCTTCCGTTTGATGCGCACTGCCTCATCGTCTTCGCTGTTGCCTGTTGTCTTCATATAAAAGGCGTTCCTCCCTGCAAGAAATGGCCTCCTCTTTCCCCTTTGAAAGAATACCCCTTTTTCCGGGGCTTGGTTCACAGTATAGCATGAAAGCCCCTTGCTGGCAATATAGTTTACATATTTTGGCATATCAATCGTTTCGCGCCGACACGCTAAAGGTTTTCCCCTTTTATGCCGATGATGATATAATGAAAGCAAAGGGAACGTCGAAAGGATATTACAAATGCGAAAATATCTTCGAAATCAGATTCTCGATATGCTTTCCACTCTGCAGGAAGCGGAAACAGAGATCGCCGGATTCATTTCCGCCCGAAAATTTTTGCTTGCCGCACAGGTATTGGGGCAATGCGGAAAAAGTGCGGACGCCATTCGAAAGACCGTAGAAAAAACGGAAAAAGGCGCCTCGCTGACCATCGCCGATCTCCGGGAATATAACAAAGAAACGCTGGCGGCATGCAAGCGGCTTTTGGGCGGAGAAGGCGTCCCGCTTTCCGCGCTGGAAAAGCAGCTGGGCGCGATCCGCTCCTCGTTTGAAAAAGAGATCCCGTCAAAGGTCCAGATCGCTTTCTTTCCTTATAAAGCCAGCATGTGGGACTCTTTGGAGAGCATCTGGATCGCCGCTCAAAACGATCCACGGTGTGAATGCGCCGTCGTCCCCATCCCGTATTTTGACCGGGATCCCAACGGCTTATTGGGCACGATGCACGATGAGCAGGCTCTTTTCCCCAAAGAGGTGCCGACCGTTGAATGGAACCGGTACGCGCTGGAAAAAGAGCAGCCGGACATCGCCTATATCCATAACCCTTATGATGAATTCAATCTGGTGACTTCCGTTCACCCGTCTTTTTATTCGCATGAGATCAAAAAGCATGTGGGGCTCTTGGTCTATGTTCCCTACTATGCCACTTCCGGCGGCATGAGTGAAGGGCAGAGCGCCCTTTCGGCTTATTTTCACGCCGATTACATCATCACTCAATCGAAACGGCATCAGCCGTTTTTTGCGCCTTCCATCCCGCGGGAGAAACTTCTGCCGCTCGGCTCGCCGAAATTCGACCGCGTCATCCGGATGGCTGAAGAGCGGCCGGAACCGCCTGCCGGCTGGCGGGAAAAAATGCAGGGAAAGACCGTCTATTTCTTCAACACCAGCATCGGCGGCCTGCTGGCCAATACGCAGGCTTTTTTGAAAAAAATGGACTGCGTATTCCGCTGCTTTCAAAAACAAAAGGACGCCTTGCTGCTCTGGCGGCCGCATCCGCTCCTGGCATCCACGCTGCACGCCATGCGCCCGCAATTTGAAGCGACTTATCAGAAGCTCCAAAAAGAATTTTTGGCGTCGCAGATCGGCATCTACGACGATACGCCGGACATCGAAACCAGCATCGCTTGGTCGGATGTCTATATTGGGGACGCCGGGACTTCCGTCACGTCTCTATTCGGCGTTTCCGGCAAGCCGCAGTTCATCCTGAACAATCTGTGGGACAAAGAGCCGGAGTCATCTGCCTTTGAAACGCTCTGGCTGAATGAAAAGATCGCCAAAGAAGGGAAAAAGATCTGGTTCGCCGGCCTTTTCGATTTGTTCGAGCTGGATACGGAAACACAAAAATGCGTGCCGCTCTGCCGGCTGACCGAAAAGACCTGCCAGCCTTTTGCCGATCTCTGCAAGATCGGAGACAGGCTTTTCATCGGCCCTGTCGAAACGCAGGAGATCTGCGTCTGGGAAAACGGCCGTCTGCGCCGGATCCCGCTCGAGCGGCACTATCCAAGGCCGAACGCCTTTACCTGCATGATACGCGGCGGCAAAGATCTGTATCTCATTCCCGGAACGTATCCCGCTCTCGTGCGGCTCGATACGCAGACGGATACGCTCACTTATTACCGTGATTTCATGCCGGCTTTTTCAAACGCACCGGGCGGCGTTCCGTTTCAGCGGGCCGCCTGCATGCGCGGAAACCACCTCTTTCTGGCTTCCGCATATGACGACCGCGTCGTCATTCTCGATACGGCCAGCCGGAAATACCGCATCCAAACGGTAGAAGCCGGAAGCGGCGGCGGCTTTTATGCCATGGCGGACGACGGAAAAGACCTGTGGCTCACACCAGACAAAGGAAAGTCCGTGATCCGCTGGAATCCCCAAACGAACGAAACGCATGCGTATTCGGATTATCCGGACGGCTTCCGCTGCTGGAACGCTCAAATGGGCTTTTTCGCTGATGAAAAACCGTTTTCGGCCATCCTCTGCTTCGATTCTTTTACACTTCTCGTCCCTTATTGGGGCAACATGTTTATTCGAATCGACAAGAGAGACGGACGCATTACCCAATGGACCACACCTTTCCAAGAAGATTTCCGGCCGGAGAATCCTTATTTCATCAACTTTCCGCCTTTTGGCTGCACCCAAAAAACAGGATCTCACCAGTTCATGACATTTTCTTATAACACGCGGAAACTGTTCGAAGTGGATGTCGAAACAAACACCTGTACGGAATCTCAGTTCCGGGCCGATACGGCTTACTGGCGATCTCGTGAGCCGGGCTTTCACTATGCTTCCGAATGGCTCCAGTATGTTTGCTTTGAAAGCGCTTTCAACACACTCCCGTCGTTTCTCGAAGGAAAGATCACCGGAGAAGCGTTCGATCCGCTCAAGCAGAAGCAGGCTTACAGCCAGATCTGCGCGAATCCGGACGGGACCTGCGGTGAAAAGGTACACGCGCACATCCTGCGGGAATTGATTAAAAAAAGGAAGTGACGTCGATGACGACCGTGATTACATACGGCTCTTTCGACCTGTTTCACGAAGGGCACTACCGCCTGCTGAAGCGGGCCAAGGCGCTCGGCGATTATCTCATCGTCGGCGTGACGACGGAAAGCTACGATGAATCGCGCGGCAAACTGAACATCGTGGATTCGCTGATGGACCGCATCGACCACGTGCGCAGCACCGGCTTCGCCGACCAGATCCTCATCGAGGAGAATTACGGACAGAAAGTCCAAGATATCCAAAAGTATCATGTGGACATCTTTGCCGTGGGCTCCGACTGGACAGGAAAGTTCGATTACCTCCAAAAATACTGCAAAGTCGTCTATCTGGAACGAACAAAGAGCATCTCCAGCACCATGCTGCGGGCAAAAAACCACAAGATCCTCCGAACAGGCATCATCGGGAGCGGGCGGATCGCCGCGCGTTTCGTTCCGGAAGCTAAGCAGGTGAGCGGTCTGAACGTTCAGGGTGTCTACAACCCTCATCTGGAAAGCGCCAAGCGCTTTGCCTACAAATGGGATGTGGAAGTCTACCCGGATCTTTCCCGAATGCTCGAAAACATCGACGCTGTTTACATTGCCACACCTCATCAGACACATTACGGCTATGCCAAAGCCGCCCTTGAGCGCGGCGTCCACGTCCTGTGCGAAAAGCCGCTGACGCTCGAAAAGAAACAGGCGGAAGAGCTCTTCTCCCTTGCCAAAGCACGGCACTGCATTTTGCTGGAAGCCGTAAAGACAGCCTACTGCCCGGGGTTCAATCAGCTCTTGGCGATCGCCAGAAGCGGCGCCATCGGGACCATCTGCGACATCGACGCCTGCTTTACCAAATTAGAAGACCCGGAAAACCGGGAACTGACGGACACCGCGTTCGGCGGCAGCTTCACCGAGCTTGGCAGCTACACGCTCCTGCCCATGATCAAGCTCTTCGGCACAGATTATCAGAATCTCCGCTTTGCCTCGGTCAAAGATGAAAACGGGCTCGATCTTTACACGCGGGCCTTTTTCCACTATTCCGACGGCGGCATGGCGGTCTCAAAATGCGGGCTCGGCGTCAAATCCGAGGGGCAGCTCATCCTTTCCGGCACGAGCGGATACCTCTATGCGGAAGCGCCTTGGTGGAAGACCTCCTATTTTGAGATTCGGAGAGAAGATCCGAACAGCAGAGAAAAATATTCCTGCCGCTTTCTAGGCGACGGAATGCGGTATGAAATCAGCGATTTTGTTTCCCTCATCAACGGCGACGGCAAACGTTCTTTCAAACTTGCCGCGGAAGAATCCATCGCCATAGCGGGCATCATGGAACGATTCTTGAAAGAGAGGAAATAATGAAAATCTGGGCACATCGGGGCAGCAGCCTCCGCTTACCGGAAAACACGCTGGCAGCGTTTGAAGATGCCGCCGGGCAAAATGGTATTACCGGCATCGAATTGGATATCCAGCTTACTCAAGACCGGCAGATGGTCGTCTGCCATGACGAAAAAGTGGACCGCACCACCGACGGTGTGGGAGAAATCCGCAGCTATTCACTGGCCGATCTGCAAAAACTGAAGATCATGCTTCCGAACGGGCAGTACACCCACATTCCCACGATTGAAGAAGTTCTCGATCTCCTTGAAAAAAAGATGAAAGCGGGTCTTCTCCTCAATATCGAGCTGAAGACCGGCATCATCCGCTACGAGGGAATCGAGCAAATGATTGCAGATGAGATTTCCAAACGGCATCTGGAACGCGCCGTTGTCTATTCTTCGTTTAATTGGGATTCGGTTCGCCTGATCCGGAATCTGGCTCCTAATTGTCAGACCGCCGTGCTGGCGGAAAAATTATCAGACTGCCTGAAAGGAAAGGCATGTGTTGGCGCCGACGCGCTCCATCCGTACAGTCAGGCGCTGGATCTGCCGCGCGACGCCGTAAAAGGGGAAATCATCCGGGCCTGGAACGCTGAGCCGCTTTTCCCGGCCAAATCGCCGGCGCAGCCGCTCAACATAAAATTGCTGGCAGAAAGAGGTGTCACCAATCTGTTTACCAACGAACCGGAGAGGTATCTATAATATGTCCGTGCCGAAAAAAGCCTATTCGTTATCCGCACAGGAGTTGCGGAAATTGCAGATGATTGAACTGGAAATACTCACGGAAGTCGACCGGATCTGTCAAAATGCGGCATCCATTACTGCATCATCGCGGGGACGCTTTTAGGCGCCGTGCGGCACAGCACCTTGGACTATCCCTGCAAGGATTCATCGTATTAGACGCTGGGATAAAAAACAGGGTCGCCATCAGATATCACCGTATGCTTTCAATCCAATTTTCCCTGTGCACTGCAAAATCTTTTATCCTGATTGCCATGAAGTCAAAATTTGCAAAAGGGATTCAAAATCACTTGTACTGCAGTTGAACAGACTTTTTTTTTTT